>JALVVQ010000130.1 GCA_027023325.1 Campylobacteraceae bacterium
GGCAATGGAAAAAAGGTACCATTCAATGAGGAGGCAGTATCTGTTGCTGCTGTGGTACACCGTATTTTATTATCCGAGAAGCCACAAGCACGGTACTATATTACTAAGGCTACTTATATATTGGGATATGCCAAGCGTGTCCTGAGTACGGGTTGGCTGGATAGACTTTTGCTGAAAGTGTAGCAGTGTCTCGAATGTCATTGGGTTTCTTTTAGGAAACGGAGACTTCAGTCCCGTACAGTGGAGGCGAAGCCTTCCACTTCCTAGTTGGGAGCATACCTCTTAAGTTGAATGCTATTGAGGGGATTAAAGCTGTTTCAAAAACGCCAACAATCCCCTAATGATCTCAATGGGCTCAGGAGGACAACCGGGAATATGATAGGCGATAGGGAGGTGTGCTGCTGCTGGGCCTCTGATGGCAAAAGTCTGCTCAAACGGTGCCTCCATCACAGGGCAGGCTCCCAGAGAGATGACCCATTTGGGTTCGGGCATTTGCTTGTAGGCATCCAGTACATGGGGGGTCATATTGAAGGTCATCACACCGCTCAGTAGCATGACATCCGCATGCCTAGGGCTTGCGACAAAGTAGATACCCAGCCTTTCTAGATCATAGTAGGGGTTGGAGAGGGCATTGCACTCAGCTTCGCAGGCGTTGCAGCTGCCACTGTCTACCATGCGAATCGCCAGCGATCCGGCAAACCTCTTCTTCACGAGATCTTTCATCTCTTTGCGAATCGTTTGTATCTCTTTGTCAAACTCCGGATTTTCTGTCAGGGTACCTGTCTTGAAGCGTCTGTTCCAAAATCGTATCATAAATCATTCCCCGCATAGCTGAGATCACAGCTTTTGTTGATAAGAGGGAAGTCGGCAATGATGTTGTCTGGCATCATGAGGTGCAGTGCTTGCCAGTTGACGAAACTGGGATCACGCACAAAGAAGCGTTCGATCACCCCATCCCTAATCTCACTACTCATAAAAAGCTCACCTATGGCACTCTCCACAAAACTAAAATATTCCCCATCCTGCAGGGTGTGTAGGGTAATGGCTTCTGATGTCTCTACGGTAAAATTTCGTAACATGGTCAGTGTATTTCTTGCCTCTTTGAGTCGCACTTTGTAGCGGGCGGCGACATCACCGCTGCTTTCTGTTTGAAGCACGAAGCCGTGCGCCCGATAAAATGGCTCATCTCTGCGATCTAGTGCCAATCCTGAAGCACGCGCAATCACCCCTACGGTGTCATACTTTTTTGCTTTCTCAGCTTTGAGGATACCTGTCGTATCGAAGCGATCCCAAAGAGAGGGAATATCAATGATCCATGCCTCAAAGAAAGCGAGCGCCTCTTCCAGAGTTTCCAGATAGTGCAGCCATGCTTCAGTCTGCATGGTGTGGCTCTCAAAATCAACCGCCCCAAAACCAAAACGGTGCCCTGTCAGCTGCTGAAGCTGTCTTCGGGCTTCTTCTGAAAGTTTGGAGGCAAAGGCCAAGGCTGCACCAAAGCCGGCATCATTGGGAATGAAGCCAAGATCTGTGAGGTGATGAATCATGCGCTCAAGCTCCAGCAGCAGGGCGTGATACTTTCTGCTCTGTTCGGGAAGTTCGCTCCCCGTGGCTTGGAGGAGAATATCTCTCCAAGCGATTTGATAGGCGATGCTCTCATTGCCACTGATACGCTCTATGATGGGTTTGGCTGCCTGTAGCGTTTTTCCTTCCAGCATCTTCTCTATGGCTCGGTATTTATAGAAATGTCGCACTTCCTGATGCAGGATATCTTCTCCTGCCTGAGAAAACTGAAAATGCCCCGGCTCAATGATCCCTGCATGGATAGGCCCTACCGCCACTTCGAAGACACCATCACCGCCTATGACTTCATACTTGTAGGGTTTGTAGTCGGCAGGGGTGATACTACTTGCCTGAAATGCTTTTTGCATAGGGTGGACTGAGGAGGGGAAATACTCCTGATGCACCAGCGGGCGGTTGTCAAAGGCATCTTCGATGATGATACCATAGTCATCATGCATTTTGCGCTCAAACCAGATGGCAGCAGGGTGTTGCTTGGTCAGGGTCTTGATGCGAGGATCCTGTTTGGGAACTGACTCTCTTTCTGTCTCTGAATCCCATACGGTGATGATCTCAAAGTGTGCTTCACACTCCTTGGCATAGCGGGCAATCAGTCTCATACAATACTCCTGAGGTAGTCCAGGGAAGCAGGCAGGAGCAGCGCAGCAAGACAGCATGCAAAGATCAGCAAAGCAAAGAGTTCACTGGGGTAGACCCTTTTCTCCTCCTCTTCGCCTTCGTATTTCATGGACTGATAGATGGCGATAAATCGATAGAAAATCACCGAGAGGAGCATCAGTAGCAGCAGAATGGCTCCGATCATTGCCAGCATATGATGGCTCTGCTTGGCCGTCTCAATCATGGCACCAAAACCATAGAGCTCACTGAAGAACATGGGGCTGGGCGGCAGAGAGATAATCGCTAGAATAAACAGAGAGACCAGAATCCAAAAGAGCTGACCTTTTTTGCCTTTGTAGCCTCTCAGTGCCCCAGCAATACGGTATTTTCCTCTTGACTCCAGGACACCCGTAGAGAGGAAGAGCGCGGGTTTGAGAAAGGCATGTGCCCCAAAATGAAGCAGTGCCGCAAAGGTGCCACCACTGACCCAGAAGAGTGCGATGAGTGCCATATGCTCTACCCCTGATAGCGAGAAAAGACGCATGAAATCCTTGGCGCGAAAGAGCAAAAAAGAGACAATAAAAATCGTCAACAGCGTATAGGCAAAGACAAACCCGAAGAGATGGGTATAGTTGATCTCCATAGCAATCTGGCTAAAGCGGAAGAAGCCAATGATCACCGCACTCTCAAGAATACCACTGAAGAGCGCTGCAACTGGGTAGAATGAGGCGCGTTCGATGTTTGCCAGCCAGAGGTTCATAGGGAAAAATCCCATTTTGACAAACATGCCTACTGTGGCGATGGCAAAGCCCATCT
>JALVVQ010000131.1 GCA_027023325.1 Campylobacteraceae bacterium
GGAGCCCAGATAGAGTGCCTCATACAGTGCGGTATGGCGATTGCCTGCTACGCCCGTCTGCAGATGCTCCAGTACAGTATTGAGTGCTTCGGTGTGTGCGGTGAGCGGTACACTGAGGTAGGCATAGTCGGCAAAGACACTCAGTGCCAGCCGATCGCCCTGGCGACTTTTGACAAAGTGAGAGATGATCGTCTTGGCAGTCTCAAAACGCTTGTTCTCTTCCATACTGTTGCTGGCATCCAGCAGCAGAGAGATATCGTAGCCCACGCCATGCTCCTGGGTCAGTGTATGCTGCTGTACGGGAGCAGAGAGTGCCAGGAGCATGAGCCCTGCAATGACATAGCGCAGCAGTCTGGCGATATCCACTCCGCTACCTGTGGCATTGAGAAGCATGGTGAAATTTGGGAAATAAATCTGAGGAATTTTTGCAGCACAATACTTCTCACAAAGCCAAAAGAGGGGAAGCCC
This sequence comes from Campylobacteraceae bacterium, assembly GCA_027023325.1. Taxonomy (GTDB): domain Bacteria; phylum Campylobacterota; class Campylobacteria; order Campylobacterales; family Sulfurovaceae; genus JAAXPZ01. The sequence continues at coordinate 469 of JALVVQ010000131.1, forward strand.
CAACAGTACCCAAGGGTAGAGCAGTGTCATGAGAGCCCCTTGATGTAGTGCGCTATTGTTTCGATCACTGTCTTGTCTGCCAGAGGTGCATCAGGGTGATACTTGTGGGGCTGGAGTGACTGCTGGATACTTTCAAATGCCGGGTCTTCTCTGCCATCGAGATAGGTGCGTGTATGGAGGGTAAGCTGATAGAGCTGCTCCCTGCCGATCTCTCCCCGCCAATCCAGTGCCTGCAGATGTTGCAAAACGACTGTTTGAGGTGTGGGCTGGGGCTTGTTTCGGTTGCGCCAATACAGGTAGAGGGAAAGAGAGAGCATCAGCACCAGTAGCAGTACGATGGCTGGAAGGAGCAGACCTGTGTGAATCTCGCTGTCAGGCATGATATCCTTGAGTTGGGAGAGGGCAGTATCATGCATCTAGCGCCTCACAAAGTGCGCCAGTTTTTCGATCGCATCTTCATCGGTATAGATTTTGGTGGCAGCGATACGATGGGTGGAGAGGTGGGCATGTAGCATGGCTTCATGATCTGCTACCAGTGTTTTGTAGCGCGAAGCACTTCGCTTGTCTATGGTGAGTGTCTGTGCTTTTCGTGTACGAGGGTTGGTGATCGTATAGGTGCCTTTAGGTGGCAGAGTCTCCTCGGCACGGTCTCTGAGTATGAGACAGTAAAGCTCATGGGTAAACGCCAACTCACCGAGGTCATGATCAGCCCCAAACTCCCAAAAGTCACCTATGAGAAAGATCAGAGACTTCTGCTTGATTTTCTGCCTGAGCAGTGTTGTGAGTGCGGAAAAATCGATCTGTTCTCCCAGAGGCTCCAATTCACAGGCAGTCGAATAGAGGAGAGTGATCATGCCCTTGTGTCTGCTGGGAGGAAGCCACTGCTGCTGAGCGATAGAATAAAAGAGTGTGGTGAGTGTGTCGTGGTGGCGGAGTGTCACATAGCCCAGGGCAGTGAGCACCTCGATCGCGAGTTCCTGTTTGCTCTTGTGCGTACCAAAATACAGGTCTCCACTGTTGAGATAGACCAGTACTACGGGAAGCTGTTTGGTCTCGTTGTAGCGGTTGATCATAGGGGTACCCGTGCGTGCTGTGATCTTCCAGTTGAGATGACGGATATCTTCTCCACCGCTGTATTCACGCACCTCTCTAAAGTCCATCCCACTGCCCCCAAAGATACTTTCATGTTCACCGTGCAGTGGATGAAACAGTTTCTTTTTGGTGCGGAGTATAATGGATGCCAGTAGGGGGTCGTGTTGTAACGGAGCCATTAGGGTGCCGGTACCTTTGCCAGAATCTTGCGAATAATATCATCGGCTGTGATTCCCCGTGCAATGGCATGATAGCTGAGTCTCATGCGGTGTCTGAGTACAGGGTAGGCCACTCTGGCGATATCTGAAGGTGTGACAAAAGTCTTGCCATCCAAAGTCTTTTGGTTGAGGTAGGCTCTGGCTTTGCTGGCTCGGTAGAGATCGATACTCCCTCTGGGACTCACCCCAAACTCTATGGCATCGGCAATCTCTTCGAGCCCGTAATTTTCAGGCTCTCTGGTGGCAAAGACCAGACGGAGCATATATCTGGAGAGTGCCTCATCGACATGTACCGCCTCTACCTCTTGGCGCAGCCGCATAAAGTCCGCTTTGTCCATCACGGCATTGACCTCACCAAAGGCCGCCTGGGTGACCCGCTGTACGATCTCAAACTCCTCTTCGATGCTGTTGTATCCTACGGTGACCTTGAGCATAAAGCGATCCAGGGAGGCCTCGGGGAGCTCATAGGTGCCATCCTGCTCGACAGGATTGGCGGTGGCAAGTACCATGAAGGGATCTTCGAGGCGGAGGCTCTGCTCTCCGATAGTCACCTGCCGTTCTGCCATCGCTTCAAGCAGAGCGGACTGTACCTTGGCACCGGCACGGTTGATCTCGTCTGCCAATAGCAGGTGGGTAAAGATAGGCCCATGCTTGAGCTTGAAGGTATGATGTTGGAGATCGAGTATCTCACTGCCGGTGATGTCTGCTGGCAGTAGATCCGGTGTGAACTGGATTCGTTTGAAATCAAACCCCATGACCTTAGCTAAGGTATTGACTGCCGTGGTCTTGGCGATGCCAGGCACGCCCTCGACCAGGATATGTCCTCCACTGAGCAGTGCAATCAGCATCCCATCTACCAGCGCCTCTTGACCTACGATTACTTTTTGTATCTCTTGTTTGATGTTCTGTATCATGATGCCATTATAGTAGACTAAACTTAATAACTTTTAATTATACTTTGGTATTATTCAGGATAAGATCCAACAGCTATCTAAATAGTTTTTACAATATTAAATTATTTGAAATATTTATATATTTTTAAGAAGCTAACGGATATTATTCTCTAAGATATTTTACTGAAAAGAGGAGTGATGCATGCAGTTTGCTACAAAAATAGTTTGGATATTGCTGCTGGGGCTTGCATTACCGGTCTTTGGGTTAGAGATTGTATCATTGCCCAAAAATGTTACGGTC
>JALVVQ010000132.1 GCA_027023325.1 Campylobacteraceae bacterium
CTATAATCACATATATATTTCACTTCTAGGTAATCATCATGATAGACTTAAAATACCTTCAAAACAACTTCGATGAAGCAAGCCTTGCACTACAAAAAAAAGGCGTCGAGGCTGAAGCACTCCAGACACTTCAAGTCCTTTTTTCAGCTCTCAAGCAAGCCAATCAGGCACTCGAGACACTAAAGGCAGAGCAGAACAGCCTCTCTAAACTTTTTGGCCAGCACAAGCGTGATGGCAAGGATACTACGGTGCTCAAATCTGAGCTGGATGGACTGAAAGAATCTATCGTACCTCTACAGGAAAGAGCCAGAGAAGCAGAGAGTATGCTTTATGAGGCAGCGCTGACTGTCCCCAACTTTCCCGATGACTCAGTGCCTGAAGGGGTAGATGAATCAGAGAATGTAGAGATACGAAAAGTCTTGGAGCCCAAAACCTTTGATTTTGCACCACTGGAGCACTGGGCGCTGGCTGAAAAAAATGGCTGGATTGATTTTGAACGAGGGGTGAAGCTTGCTAAGAGTCGCTTCTCGGTTCTGCGTGGAGAAGCTGCCAGACTTGAGAGAGCCCTGATCAACTTCTTCCTTGATACCAATGCAAAAAAGGGCTTCATTGAGCAGTCAGTGCCCTTCATGAGCAATGCTGCGATGCTTCAAGGTACAGGACAGCTACCGAAGTTTGAGGATGACCTCTTTAAGATAGAAGAAGAGAATCTCTATTTGATCCCTACAGCAGAAGTACCATTGACCAATCTCTATCATGATGAGATACTCAAAGCCGAAGAGCTACCGCAGCTTATGACTGCCTACACACCTTGCTTCCGTAAAGAAGCAGGCAGTGCAGGGCGGGATACGCGAGGGATGATCCGTCAGCATCAGTTCAATAAAGTAGAGATGGTAGCTATCGCACACCCAGATAACTCTGATGAGATATTTGACATGATGGTAGAGAATGCTTCTGATATCTTGACAGCCTTAGGGCTACCGCATAGAGTCGTAGAGCTCTGTGGTGGTGACCTAGGCTTCTCTGCGGCCAGAACGATCGATCTGGAGGTGTGGCTTCCTGGACAGAACAAATACCGCGAGATCAGCTCCATCTCCAATACCAGAGACTTTCAGGCCAGACGCGCCAAGATACGCTTCAGGGATGGCAAGAAAAACCGATTGGTCCATACACTCAACGGCTCTGCACTAGCAGTGGGGCGTACTATCGTGGCAATCATGGAGAATTATCAAAATGAAGATGGGAATATTGAGATACCTGAGGTGTTAAAAAAGTATATGTAGGCCGGGGTGCCCTCACCCCGACAATTCAAATCTATATAAAATAGAAGCTTGTTTTGTGCCAAATCATGTTGGGGTGAGGGCACCCCAGTCTACGGGTTATATGCCTTTTGAAACATCCCTCTGATGTGACTTCAGCATCCCTTCCATACTCAAATAACTGTTCAATGCACCGATGTAGGCTCTGGCAGAGGCTAGCATCGTATCCATACTGAGTCCGTGTCCGATCATGGCAGGCTCGCTGTCGTTGAAAGTGACCTTAACGGTGACATTGGCAAGGGCATCTTTGCCTTTGGTGACGGAGGTGACTTTGTAGTCAAGTAGTCTTCCATTGTGTCCAGTGATCCTGTCAATAGTTTTAAACACGGCATCGATTGTGCCGCCACCGATGCTGGCATCGGTAGTCTCTCTACCTTCATGCCTGATGGTTACTGCAGCGCTTGGCACACCTCCGGTAGAGTCCATGAGCTGCATGGCTATCAACTCATAAGTTTTGGCGACATTTCCCATCTCACTGGTGACAAGTGCGCGGATGTCATCATCGTAAATCTCTTTTTTCTTGTCTGCAAGCTCTTTAAATCTTTCAAAGGCACTGTTGAGCTCCTCTCTTTCTATCGTAAAGCCAAGTTTCTCCAGTTTACTCTTAAAGGCAGCCCTTCCAGAGTGCTTACCAAGTACAAGGGTATCTTCCATGTCCAATCCGATCTCTTCGGGACTGAAGATCTCGTAGGTCTGCTTATTTTTGAGCATACCATCCTGGTGGATGCCACTCTCATGTGCAAAGGCATTCTTGCCAACGATAGCTTTGTTGGGTTGTGGCTCGATACCGGTGATGGTGGCGATAAGTCTACTGGTGGGGTAGATCTCTTTGGTGTTGATAGTTGTTTCAAACGCTTCAAAGTAGTCACCTCGTACCTTCATCGCCATGACCAATTCTTCTAGGGCTGCATTACCAGCACGCTCTCCTAGTCCATTGATGGTACATTCTACCTGTCTGGCACCATGGAGGATCGCTTCGAGGGAGTTGGCAACAGCCAAGCCTAAGTCATTGTGATTGTGTACAGAGATGATAGCCCTATCTCCGATATAGGCATGCATCTGTGAGATCATCATAGCGATCTCTGAAGGCATACGGATGCCGACAGTATCAGGGAGATTGATCGTGCCAACACCCGCTTCGATGACCGCATCAGAGATCTCTTTCATAAAACCGATATCGCTTCGTCCTGCATCTTCACAGCTAAACTCTACATCGGCTGTAAATTCTCGTGCATATTCTACAGCACGAACAGCTCTTTTGATGACTTCGTCCGGTGTCATCTTGAGCTTATGTTCCATATGGATAGGGCTGGTAGCGATAAAAGTATGAATACGCTGCTTGGCTGCCTTGGAGATCGCTTCACCTGCTGCTTTGATATCACTGTCTATCGCACGGGCGAGTGAGCAAACAGTGGAGTCAGTGACTCTCTGCGCAATTTTCTCTATGGCATCAAAATCTCCTGGGCTGGCTGCTGCAAAACCTGCCTCGATGATATCGACACCCAATCGTTCTAGTTGTGAAGCGATCTGTATCTTTTCACTGGTGTTCATGGAAGCACCAGGGCTCTGTTCTCCATCGCGTAATGTGGTATCAAATATAATAATGTTTTCT
>JALVVQ010000133.1 GCA_027023325.1 Campylobacteraceae bacterium
GCCCGTCACAATACTGATACGGATATGTCCCTCCTCGTCAAAAGTATAGGCAAGTCCCAAAAAGACCAATGCCAGATAGAAATATCCGCTATACTCATCAGCCAACATCGTAGAGTAGTCAAAAAATGATCGACCGATAATCTCCACCATGATCAATATCACTAGCGCCACAATCAACAATGACGAGAGCGAGGCTCCCACAAAGGAGAGCCTTCTATGAAAAGTAAAAAGTCGCTTCAACATGTCTACTTGTTATACTCGGCAAAAATCTTTTTGACATCATCTCCTGCATCTTTAAGATACGCATCCAGAAGTTTCTTTCCTACTGCATTAAGTTCCTTTTTGAGCGTATCACTGGCTTCGGAAATCTTCATGCCATTGTCAGCCAATGTCTTGAGGGCTACGGCATCCTCATGTTTGCTCGCTTCCCACTGGGCTGCCTCTGTCTCTTTGGCGGCTTTGAGCATCGCCTCTTTCTGCTCAGCTGAGAGGGCATTCCAGTAGTCAAGGTTGATTGTCACTGCCTGTAGTGGATAAGCGTAGTTAATCTTGGTAAAGTTACTCAGCACTTCCCACAGCTTGCCATCCTTACCTGAAGCAGAAGAGGTAACCACACCATTGACCATACCAGTCTGGAGTGCAGAGTAGACCTCACCCCAAGGCAGTGCTACCGCATTACCACCCGCCATCTTGACAAAGTTGGCAGAGTTTTTATCATAGGTTCTGGCTTTGACATCTGCGAAGTCTTTGGTCGAGCCGATCGCATGCTTGGTATAGATCCCACTTGGCGGCCAAGTGACAGCATAGAGCATCTTTTGGTTCCACTTTTTCGCTACTGCGTCATAGGCTGGCTTAGAAAGCTGATAGAGCTTGAAGGCATCGTCATAGCTATTGGCTACAAATGGCAGTGCAGAGATACCGAAGACCTTGCCCCCACCTGAGGTGAACGGGATAAACATATCTGTCATCGGTGCCGTACCGTCTTTGACTGCTTTTAGTGGGTTACCTTTGACCAGTGAGCTACCTGCATGCACCGTGATCTTGACTGTGCCGTTACTATATTTATCTACCAGCTTGGCAAAATTCTCTGCCCCTTTGGTGTGAAAGTTAGTGGCACCATATTTGGCATTCAAGTCCAGCTTGGTAACGCCCCCTGCGAACAATGTTGCTGTAGCGATTGATGCTACGAGTAGTTTTTTCATCATGTAATACTCCTTTTGTAATGTATAAATGAATGATACCATCTTATTGATGAAGTTTTAGTAGTATTTTGATGAAACTTTAGTGAAATATTGTATTGGGTCTGCCTATTTGGCAAACCCGTAGAGGATGGACTGGCTATTTAGATGTAGCGAAAAATCTCCACACAATGCCTGCCAAAATAGCGCCTGCTATAGGTGCTGCCCAGAAGACCCATACTTGTCCCATCGCTGCGGTGTCTGCAAAGAGTGCGGCGGCTGTGCTCCTGGCAGGGTTCACTGATGTGTTGGAAACAGGGATGGAAATGAGGTGTATTAATGTCAATCCAAGTCCAATAGCAATGGGAGCAAACCCTGCAGGTGCTTTTTCATCTGTAGCACCCAAGATGATAAACAGAAACATAAATGTCATCACTACTTCCGTAGTCACAACAGAGGTCAGACTATACTTACCAGGAGAGAGTTCTCCAAAACCATTAGATGCAAATCCACCTGCTTCAAATCCCGCTTGTCCAGAAGCTATCTGATACAGTACAAAGGCACCTAATGCGCCACCGACAACCTGCGCTACGATATAAGGAAGCAAGTCTTTGCTTTCAAACTTGCCTGCTGACCATAAGCCAAAAGATACGGCAGGGTTGAAGTGCCCTCCAGAGATGTGTCCCACAGCGTACGCCATAGTAAGTACAGTCAGTCCGAATGCAAGTGCAACTCCGACAAAACCAATCCCAAGCTCAGGAAATCCTGCAGCCAAGACAGCAGAACCACACCCTCCAAGTACCAACCAAAAGGTACCAAAAAACTCAGCACCTAGTTTTTTTCCTAATGTCATTTCTTTTCCTTTTACATGATATTCTATAACCACAAATTATAGCATAACTTTATAGAAAATATGAAAATAGTATAAAAAGTCGAATGTTAAGTTCGTATTCCTGACAAGAAGAACTCCCCAGCATGCAGGAATAGCAACAGAACTCATTGGGTACTCATATGCTGTCTCTAAAAAAAGTATGTTATTATAGAAAGAGTGCATTATCCTGCTGTACTGCACCTATCAAAACAGCAGAACAGCACAACACACTATAAATACCACGGAGGTAATGGTCTAATGGCAAAAACAAACTACTCATATGAAAAACGAGGTCGAGAACTCGAAAAACAAAAGAAGCAAGAAGAAAAGCGTCAAAGAAGACAGAATAAGAAAAAAGAGGATACCAAAGAGGAAGCGCTGGAACCAGATACCGAAGAGTAGCGCAAGCTACCCCAGCTCACCATAAAGCACAATTCCCCACACCATCACCACAATCACAAATGCCAGCAGCACGGCAAAGGCACCAATGTCTTTGGCTTGACCTGCCAGAGGATGGTGTTCTAATGTGACCAGATCCACTACCCTCTCGATAGCAGAGTTGATTGCCTCCGTCAGAAGAATCAACCAAGTAGAGACAAAAAGAATTAATTTCGCACCCATCGACAAAGGGACAAAGAAGAGCCCTAGTCCAATCAGTACGATCACAAACATCTGTGTCTTGAAGGAGGTCTCACTTCGGAGTACCTCTTTCATTCCCGCCAGTGCATAGGTAACATTTTTGAATACATTAAATTTTGGCTTATTGAGTGTCACAGTAATCCCTTTTTTTCTAATTTTAACATAGTATTTGCCAATTTATTGCTGAAAACATTCTCAAAATTACAAAAATTGATTCATATATTT
>JALVVQ010000134.1:0-1381 GCA_027023325.1 Campylobacteraceae bacterium
GACGGGAGAGTTGCTATTGGATCTTTTGACCGAGGGTGAAGTGGTCAAATTTCTAGAGGGTGGCAAAGGCGGATTGGGCAATACCCATTTCAAAAACTCCACCAACCAGCGACCGACTTATGCACAACCTGGACTCCCCGGAGAGAGTCGTGAGGTGCGTCTGGAGATGAAGCTGATCGCAGATGTAGGATTGGTAGGATTCCCCAATGTAGGCAAATCCACGCTGATTTCAACGCTTTCCAACGCCAGACCCAAGGTCGCCAACTATGAGTTTACGACCTTGACACCCAAGATCGGTGTGGTGATGGTGGGAGAATTTGACTCCTTTATGATGGCAGATATCCCCGGGATCATTGAGGGCGCCAGTGATGGGCGAGGGTTGGGTTTAGAATTTCTCAGACATATTGAACGCACCAAGACCTTGCTTCTGCTGATCGATGCTACCAATTATCGAGAGATGAAGTATCAGTATGAGATTCTCAAGGAAGAGCTCTTGAAGTATTCAGAAGAGCTCTCCACTCGTCCTCATGCTGTAGTGGTCACCAAGATAGATGCATTGAGCCTGGAGGAAGTCAATGAGAAAACAGAGCAGTTTTTGAGTGACCTTTCTCTGAAGCCTAACAATGCACTAGCAAAGTTTGGAGATACCAAAGGCTATAGCAACTATGCCCACCAAAAAGAGGAGTGGGAGGATCTGGTACTGGATGCACCGGCCTTTGTCTTGCCGATCTCATCAGTGGCGCAGACCCAGACTGAAGTCTTAAGATATGCACTGGCAGATCTTGCCAAATCTAAGACCAAGCAAGATAAAAAATCCGAGGAGTAGAGAGATGAAAAGAGTCGTACTCAAAGTTGGCTCCCATGTATTGACAGAGAATGGTGGTATGTCCAAGGAGCGTATCGCTGCATTGGTAGCGCTTATTGCACAGATCAAAGCCAAGGGCACAGAGGTGATACTGGTCAGCTCTGGTGCCGTGGCAGCAGGCTATACAGAGCTTCAGCTAGATCGTTCCAATGTCGCGAACCGACAGGCGCTGGCAGCGATCGGGCAGCCCTATCTGCTCTCGATGTATCGGGAGCTTTTTGCACAGCATGAGGTACTCTCCTCTCAAGTCCTTCTCAGTGCTGATGTATTTGATTCACGCAAGGCAACCAAACACGCCAAGATCGCTATCGATACACTGCTCGCCAATAATGTAGTCCCGATCATCAATGAAAATGACACAGTCAGTATAGACGAACTGGTCTTCGGTGACAATGACCGTCTCTCCGCCCATGTGGCACACTATTTTGACGCCGAGTTGCTGGTGCTTCTTTCTGATATTAACGCCTACTACGACAAAGACCCCCATCGCTACACAGATGCCCAGCCCAAAAAAAT
>JALVVQ010000134.1:1391-2907 GCA_027023325.1 Campylobacteraceae bacterium
CTTTCAGCCGAAGCACTCTCTGCTGCTACAACACCCAATGATGCCTTTGCCACAGGTGGCATCGTCACCAAGCTTCAGGCAGCAGATTTTCTCATGAAGCATGGCAGAGAGATGTTCTTGGCTTCCGGATTTGATTTGGCAGATGTGAAGGCTTTTCTTGTAGATGGTGTGCATAGGGGTGGAACACTTTTTAAAAGTAACGATTGATCGAGGTATTGTCTATGTACTATTTTGCCTATGGTTCCAATATGTCAACCCCAAGGTTGACCGCAAGAATTAAAGCAACCCATGTTAGCAGTGGAAAGCTGATGCAGTACCGACTTGCCTTTCACAAGAGAGGAAAGCTTGACGGTACAGGCAAGTGTGATATCGTTTTTACGGAGCACAGCCATGACTATGTGCAGGGCGTGCTCTATGAGATCGCAGAGCAGGATAAGGCAGTGCTTGACCAGATAGAGGGTGTGGGCAACGGGTACATCTCCAAAGAGATCACTATCGAAACAGAAGAGGGCATGATGCAGGCAATGGCCTATGTTGCAACAGATATCGATGATATGCTTGTGCCATTGGATTGGTACAAGGAGCATGTACTGTATGGTGCGAGAGAGAATCATTTGGACGCAGCCTATATCGAGAGGATAGAGCATGTGCCTGCATGCAAAGACACAGATACTAAAAGAAGAGAGAGGGAGTTGGGTATCTACTAAATCTACCAACGCTTGACATTTTCTCTCATAAAGTATATACTATTTTATAAATAGTATATAAAGGAGTTGATATGACTGCAAAAGTCGGGTATAAAAAAGAGCTATACTCTTTACCGTCAGATACAGTAGAGATATTAAAAAGATATGCACAAGAGACACATAAGAAAAAAAGTCACATTGTTGCAGAGGCAATAGCTGACTATATAGCCAAAAATAGGCGTAAAGAGTTGGCACAAGAAGCTAAAAAAATGTTTGGTATTATTAACGCAAATACTCCAGATATTCAAGTGATTAAAGCAAACAGAGATGATATATGATTAGACTTTTTATAGATGCCAATATATTTGTTGATATAACAGATAGCGGTAGAAAATCTTCAGCAGATAGCATCGCATTTATGGATAGTATGTTTGACCATATGGATAGGTATAAACTCTATACCTCTTGTGATTTGATAACGACTATCTATTATATTACGAGAAAAAATTTAGATAATAGTGGGGCATTACAGCAGATAAAAAGAATCAGTAAATTTATTTCTATTATTGAGTTTGGAAACAAAGAAGTAGATGAAGCCATAGCACTCATGGAGAGAAACGACAAATACAAAGACTTAGAAGATACTATACAGTATGTGATGGCAAGAAAAGAGAAATGTGACTACATCATCACCAATGATGTAGATTTTGCTTCTGGGGATGTACCTGTGCTTGGTAGTGGGGAAGCTTTGGAGAGGTTGAGTTAGTAATAGAAAAGTGTAGGAGGTGGAAACAAAATGAATAAAAAGTTATTAAATCAAGCATTAAAAT
>JALVVQ010000135.1 GCA_027023325.1 Campylobacteraceae bacterium
TCTGGAAGGACTGGAAGTCTACAAAAAGAATCAGGAAAAAGGTACGGCTTTTGACCTGGTACTGACTGATATCAAGATGCCCAATATGGATGGCATGGAGATGCTGGAGACCATACATGAGATCAACAAGGATCAAAAGTTTATCATTGTCTCGGCCTATCAGGACGAAGAGAAACTTCTCAAATCTATCAACCTCAGGGTACTGGGCTACTTTGTCAAGCCATTGAATGTAGACAATGTCATGGGAATGTTGCAAAAAGCCAAAGAAGAAGTACTCAAAGACAGAGAGAGCAATATCAGAATCAATGCGATCTACACCTATGACAAAAATGAAAAGCTCCTCTATGAAGAAGGGAAGATCGTCAAGCTTTCAAAGCGAGAGACCCAGGTGCTCGATATCCTCATGCGTGCCAAAGGGAAAATCGTCAAAACCGATACCTTCAAAGAGGAGATATGGGGCAGCACCGAAAAACTTGATTCCACTTTCCGAACCGTAGTCAAGCGCCTTAAAGACAAAGTCAAGAGGGAAGATTTTATCCTCTCTCGCAAAGGTCAGGGGTATATGATAGAGTAGAATGGTGACATTTTTAAAAATTTAGCCTAAATATTAAAACATTAATGAAACTTTAGTGACACTTTAAATATAATACCGTATCTTATTATTCAAAGGAGTCATTTATGATGAAAACATCATTTCTCAAAAAGGTACTAGTGACCTCAGCACTCACAGCAGCACTTGTTACTCAGGCGAGCGCGGGCAAGGAGAAGAAGTATATTATTGCCACGGCCAGCACGGGGGGGACCTACTATCCTGTAGGTGTGGGCATCGCGACCATTGCCAGCCTCAAACTCGCCAAAAAATACAAAATGACATTTTCTGCGATTACCAGTGCAGGTAGCGGTGAAAATGTGGATATGATCGACAAAGGTGAGGTGGATTTTGCCATTCTCCAAGGCCTTTTCGGTTCTATGGCATGGCAGGGTAAAGACAAGTATGAGGGAAAGCCTAGAAAAAACCTTCGTTCTGTTTCTATGCTTTGGCAGAATGTCGAGCAGTTCGTAGTCTATAATGAGATTGCCAAAACAGGCAACATCATGGATATGACCAATATGTACGGTAAAAAATTCTCTATCGGTAAACGAAACTCCGGCACGAGAGTCTCTGGACAGACAGTATTGAGTGCCCTAGGTATCGACTACACTAAAATGGATCTTCAGTTCCTTGGCTATGGCCCCAGTGCTACGGCTCTTCAGGATGGCAAGATCGATGGCATGAATATTCCTTCAGGACCTCCAACATCAGCCGTCACCAATGCCTATGCTACAATCGGCGCGGACAAGATCAGGCACCTAGAGTTCTCTGATGCAGATGTGAAGAAGATTCAGGCATCTTACCCCGTATGGACACGCTATGTGATCGCCAAAGGTACCTACCCAGGACAGAAAGCAGACATCAATACTATCGCCCAGCCTAACCTTCTGGTCGTGACCAAAGACACGCCGGATGAGACTGTCTATCTGTTGACAAAAACCATGTATGAGAACCTTCCGTTCCTCAATACGGTACATAAAGCCACCAAAGTCATGGATATCAAAAAAGCCATCGCAGGATTGCCTATGCCACTACACCCTGGTGCAGCCAAATACTACAAAGAGCAGGGAATCGACATCCCAGATAGACTGATCGCAAAATAATACCATCAGATAGGATGCGCCGTCGCAGAGATGCTTCTGGTGCCTCCTCTCTGCCTATGGATGCCCCTTTTCTATAATTGATTATCTCTTGAGTGCTACTCACCCCCCCCCGTAGTGCTCAATAGATTATCAAAAGGAGTTAGTGCACATGTGGAGTGTCAGCAAACAAAAGATGGAGAAATTCATCTATATCTATGCGATTGCAATCTCGATTTTTCATTTTTATATCAACATCAGAGGAGGGCTGAGTGATCTTTGGTTTAATGCCGCGCACTTCTCTTTCCTTGCTTCATTGGGCTTTCTGAGTTATCGGGTATCTAAGAGCTCAGATGAGGGTCGTGTGCCACTGTTTGATATTCTTTTGGCACTGCTCGCACTGATCCCCTTCTTCTATCTGATGGGGTTTGAAGAGTCACTCTATCAAGAGGCCAATGGCACCATGCGCTTCTGGGATCTCAATGTCTCAGTGCTTGCTATCGTGCTCTCTATAGAGATTACTCGCCGTACCACAGGGCTCATTATCCCTGCGATCATGCTGACAGCGATCGGCTATATCCTCTACTTTGGTAAGTTGCTGACGGGTGTTTTTGCCTTTGGAGGGATGACAGTATCACGCTTTCTCTACCGTATGTATTTTACCTCTGAGGGGCTTTTTGGATCAATCGCTACGATTTCGTCGACTTATGTGTTTATGTTTATCCTCTTTGCTGCCTTTTTACTCAAAAGCGGGGCAGGGGATTTTATCGTCGACCTCTCTACGGTGCTGACCTCCCGTTTTCGCGGGGGTGCAGGGCATGTGGCGGTCTTCTCCTCGGCACTGATGGGGACAATCTCTGGCTCAGCCGTGGCCAACACCGTCTCTACTGGCTCTATCACCATTCCTATGATGGTGCGCAACGGCTTCAAGCCGATCTTTGCAGCAGGCGTTGAGACAGCAGCCTCTACCGGTGGGCAGATCATGCCGCCCATTATGGGGGCAGGGGCATTTATCATGGCGCAGATCACACAAATTCCTTTTGTGACGATCATCGTGGTCTCTATCTTGCCTGCGATTCTCTATTTTGCCTCAATTGGCTTCTATATCCATATCCATGCCAAGAAGAACAATCTAGAGGTACAAAAAAGCGATGTAGCGTTGATGCCTATTTTGAGAGAAGGGGCGCATTTTCTGATCCCGCTCTCGACCCTGATCGGACTGCT
>JALVVQ010000136.1 GCA_027023325.1 Campylobacteraceae bacterium
AACAGTCCAACAGTAGGCGGTGAATGTGCAGACACAGATCTTGATGGTATCACCAACTACTTTGGCTTGGATGATGACGGTGACGGTATCGCAGACACCAATGATGCCTTCCCACTCAATGCAGCTGACTGGAGAGACACCGACGGTGATGGTCTGGGTAACAATATTGATCCAGATGACGACAATGACGGTATCACTGATGCTGCAGAGATCGCAGCCACACCACCTACCAATCTGCTAGATGCCAACTCCCCTACACCAAATGGTGCTGCTGATGATGACCATGATGGACTCACCAATGCGCAAGAGGCACTAGGAGGCACAAGCCCAACCAACGCAGACCATGATGGTGATGGCCTCAGTGATGGCGCAGAAATCGCTGCTGGCACAGACCCAACAAACCCTAGTCACCCTACACGACAATGATGGTGATGGGCTCACACTGGCGCAAGAGGTATATCTAGGAGCTCCTTATAGTGATACGAATGCAAATAGTATTGGCGCTTCTATCACAGACGATCAGCAAGACGCAGACGGAGATGGTATCCCTAATCTCATAGAGTTCCAGATGGGCACTGATCCAATTGTGCCAGATACCGATGGTGATGGTCTTACCGATGGAGAAGAGAATAGGAACAACAATTCTACTGTAGATGCAGGAGAAACCGACCCAAGAGTTTCTGATACAGATGGTGACAGTATACCCGACGGCACAGAGGACAGCAATAGTGACGGTGTAGTCAATGCAGGAGAGACTGACCCTCTCAAGGCAGATACGGATGGTGATGGTGTACCTGACGCTTCAGATGGAGCTGCAACCGATCCAGCAGTACAATAGATAAAAGTACGCCTTCTCCAATACAGCAGCCACGATACCGGCTGGTGTATTGACTGTCTCAAATATCTCTTATCCTCTCAGTATCTACAGCTCCGAATTTGGTTGTTTTTATTTTCTATTCCAATCCTTTTGTATATCCACCTACCAATCAAAAAAACTCACAATCGCTCATAGTTTTTGATTTTGACAATTGTATCGATTTTATTATAGCACCCCGATGGTTTTCCAAAAAGCACGCGTACCACAGATGCAAAATACAGGCAAGCACACACTTACGGCAGCAATATGCTATAATCCCCCCATGAAAACAGCACAGCTCAGAAAAATCCATAACAAGATACAGGCATGGTATCAGACCCATGGTAGGCTTGACCTGCCCTGGCGCACCACAGAAGATCCCTATCTTATCTATCTCTCTGAGGTGATGTTGCAGCAGACGCAGGTGCGCACAGTGCTGGATCGCTATTATTTTCCCTTTTTGAAGCGCTTTCCTACGCTGAGGGTACTTGCAAAGGCGCCACTGGATGATGTGTTGAAACTCTGGGAAGGGCTTGGCTACTATAACCGGGTGAAAAACCTACACAAAACGGCACAAATATTATCTCAAGGGCAAGCACAAGGCATTGCCCCTACGCTTCCCTCGACGATAGAGGAGCTTATGGCGCTACCCGGCATCGGCAAAAATACTGCCCATGCTGTTGCTGCCTTTGCTTTCAGGCAACCTGTCCCTATCATGGAGGCCAACGTCAAGCGTATCCTCTGTCGTCTGCATCAGCTCAAAAGCCCTACTGATAAAGCACTCTGGGAGATCGCCTATACTATAGTAAATAAAGACAATCCTTTCGACTACAACCAAGCGATGATGGATATTGGTGCTACAGTCTGTACCCCCTCCAGTCCCTCCTGCAGCCTCTGTCCACTAGGTGATATCTGCAAAGGACAAGAGACTCCCACTCTTTACCCTACTAAAAAGAAGAGAAAAGTACCCACCAGAGAACAGTATGTCATGCTCTCACTCCACGATGGCACACTGGCACTCTCGCAGCGTTCTGGAAAGTTTCTGCATGGACTATGGGGATTTGAGGCTACAGAAGTACCGCTCTGCGCTTCTGAGTATCTTGGAGAGGTTACGCATGCCTATACACATTTTAAACTGCTTTGCAAGGTCTATCTGCACCATGTGACAGACAAAAAAGAGGGAATGTACTTCACGCCCCATGAGATTGTAAAAACATTAGCAATCTCAAAAGTAGATGAAAAGATTTTGAAGCTATATCTAAAGAAAATGCAACCCTAGGAAGGAGGAGAAAGGATTGCTTACAAGCATTTAGTCCATCTGCTTGCGTAGGAAAGTAGGAACTTCCAAGATATCTTCATTCTCTCCATCGTATCCGCCTACTACTCTTCGCATTTGCATTGCGGCAGGCTTAGATGAGGCCGCAGTCGTATTGGCTCGCATGCCAGAAAGAAGCGTAGTTGCTTCTTTGGCTTTTTCTGCCTGCTCTACAGCAACATTCTGATTGTCGTCAAATCCAGTAGCAACAATTGTGATCTTAACTTCATCCATGGACATATTACTGTTGGTAGTGGTACCAAAGATGACATTGGCATCTTCATGAGCATGATCCTCAATCGTCTCCATTGCTTCAGAGATTTGAAGAATAGGATAGTCAGGATGGATATGAAAGTGTACCAACACACCCATCGCACCATTGATAGAGATGTTGTCAAGTAGTGGAGAGTCTATCGCTGCTTTGGCTGCATCATAGGCTGCATTTGCACCCTCGCTTTTCCCTGAACCCATCAGTGCCAGACCTCTGTGACTCATGACAGTTTTCACATCTGCGAAATCAAGGTTGATATCATTGGGACCATGAGAGAGAATGACATTGGAGATACCAGCAACTGCTTGCGAAAGCACATCATCAACCAGACGAAAGCTCTCCTTGATACCAAGGTTTTTCTCTACAATAGAGAGAAGCTTTTCATTGGGGATGATGACGATAGAATCACTCTCTCTCTTGAGCTCTTCTAGCCCTTCCTTGGAAAGCTTGGTTCTTTTGCGACCTTCGAATTTAAAAGGGCTGGTTACCACCGAAACAGTAAGTGCGCCTATCTCTTTGGCAGCCTGAGCTACAATAGGAGCAGCACCAGTACCTGTTCCGCCGCCCATACCCGCAGAGATAAAGACAATATCGGCACCGGCCAAGGTTTCTTTGATATCATCAAAGCTTTCCAGAGCAGCTTCTCTACCTTTTTCTGGCACCATGCCTGCGCCCAGCCCCCTCGTAGCATTCAAACCAAGCTGAAGCTTGGTAGGTGCAAAAGAAGAATCCAGAGCTTGAGCATCTGTATTCGCAACAATAAGGTCAATGCCACTCACCCCTTCATTGATCATATGGTTGATCATATTTCCACCGCCACCACCGATACCGATCGCTTTAATCCTAGCACCTGCAGCAGTTACAGCCGATTCTATTACAATCTCACTGTCCATGATCTCCACCTCTACATCAAAATTATCTAATTCATTCATCTTGTCCCCCTTTTAAAATAACTGTTTTGCCCAGTTTGTGATTTTATGCATAACGCTTCCCTCTTTTTTTTCCGGTCTCGGCAGATCATCGAATGAGAATGTATCATTGCTCTCGTCTGAATTGAGATCTTTTAGTACCTTATTGCCGACCTGCTTAGCTTTTTTCTCCCTTTTCGTATTTCGCTTTTCTGTTGACTCCTCTTCAAGTCTGATATCCCCAAGTCCAATCTCAGGTGTATCGCTTTTGGAATGCAACATATTTTTCTCATTGTCTATCTCATACTCTGTATGTCCACCTGTACGGTATAACAAAAGCCCTATCACGGTAGAGAAAGTGGGATCTTTTAGCTCATCGATTAATCCTCCGACCACCTTTGGATATCCGATTCTAATAGGAGTATTTCTAAAAATTGCTTGAGCCAACTCTCTTATGCCCTTTAGTTTACTCATGCCACCTGTCAATACGACGCCTGCACCAATCTGCTCGCCCAATGCGCTTTTTTCAATAGAGTTGGCAAGGATAGAGAGGGACTCTTCAGTGCGTGCCATAATGACATTGTGCACCATCTCCAGAGAGATACTGTTTCGACTTTCTTCGTCACCGATGACTGGTAATTCTATAATCTCATAAGAACCATTCACGAGGTTCCCATGACGTATCTTTACATTTTCAGCAATCTGCAGGGGTGTGTGAAGTGCCATTGAAAGATCATTCGTAATATGATTAGAGCCAACACCAAGAAAAGTATTGTAGCGAATCGAATTACCAATATGAATAATAAGATTACTGGTCTGCCCTCCCATATCTATCAACGCAACCCCAAGTTCCTTTTCGTCATCTTGTAGTACTGCGATAGAAGAAGCATAGCTGTTCAGTACGACCCCTTCTATTTCAAGCCCCGCTGATCTGACAGTTTTCTTTAGATTACTCAAACTCGTCTTCTGCGTAAGTATAATATTGGCATCTACTTCCAAGCGACTGGCATTCATGCCATAAGGGTCTTCTATAAAATCCTGCTCATCTACTCTAAAATTATAAGGAAGTACATGTACAACTTCATATTCATTGGGGATATTGGCATTATAAAGGGCTGTCTCCATCAGTCGATTGATCTCTTTGGTAGAGATGTCTTTTTGGGGGATATTCACCACGCCTGTAGAACTCATACTTTTGGCGTAGGCATTGGAGATGGAGACAGTGGCCGTAGAGATATTGTTTCCTGCGATTCTTCTGGCATCATTGAGCGCCTTACGAATCGACTTTGAGGCAAGTTCTATATTGGTAATGATACCTTTTTTAACCCCTTGGGATTTGGCGATACCATGACCGATGATTTGAATGTCGTCACCAGATACTTCAGCTATGACTGCGCAGATCTTTGTGGAACCAATATCAATAGCTAAAACTGGTTTACTCAAATCAAATTCCTTTTACAAACTTTTGTGCTGGATACTGTTTGTTGAGTGTTTTAAAAAGATTGGACTCAAAGACACTTTTCTTAATCTGGTTGACATTACCTTCAACTACTTTCGAGAGGTTGTTGTCAACTTTGTCCATCTTTTGTTCTAGCACTTTATACACAACTACATTATCCGACACTGTAATCATACCTTTTTTAGCTGAAGATGTAAAGAGTTTTTGTAAAAACTGTAAAGTTTCCTGTTGACCAAGTGGTGTCATGTTGTCAAATTTACTCATTGTGACCCAATCGGTTGTCTTCAGGGTCTCCTTGTCAATATTTTTCAATGTCTCTTGTGATCTTTTTTCCAGCATCTCATTTTTCTTTTCAGCTGTCAAGCGTTTCTCAACCTCTACCCTAGCCTGCTCGAAGCTTTTCTCTTTGGGCGCAATAATCTTGAGCAGCTTTATCGTAGCATACCTAGTACTGACCACTTTAGGCTTGATGATACTACCTTCTGTCGCCTTTGCGATCTCCTTCCACAATGCCGCACTGAGTTCTGGACTATTCTCTGGGAGTGTTTTTGTCTCTGTTGCCTTCAGCTCGCCTTTTTTGTAGGATACATAGGTTTTAAGCGCCTCTTTTTTGGTCTTTTTGAGCTTGTAGTCTTTTGTCACTATATCCTTGGCCTGTTCAAAGCTGAACTGTTTTCCGTCTGCACCTACATAGTTATAACTATTTTTATCATAGAACTCATGTAATGCTTTTTCATCTATCTCCACCGCGCTACTGTCAGTCCACACTATCTCCATCTCATAGGTACGCGGCGTCATATAGTCACCTTTGCTCTGTTCCCAGAAACTCTTGAGCTCTGTATCATCCAGCTTCACTTCCATATCGGTAAGGCGAAGTACTTTATAGGCCACCTTATCTACTATACTAAGTGCAGATGCCAGAATATCTGTTTCAAAGGGCATCGCCTTACTCTCCAACAGAGAAACAAGTTTTTGTACCGTCAATTCATCATTCAGCACAGACTCAAATGTTTTTGCTTTGAGTCTTCTTCCTTTGAGATACGTCTCATAGATCGCTTTATTGAACCTTCCCTCTTTTTGGAAACCCTTAATGGAGGTTACATAGTTTCGAAGCTCTTCGTCTGAAACCACAATACCATAAGATTTGGCAAGATTCAATAGTTGCGCTTGCGAAACAAGGGAATTAAAAGCTTGCCTGAGAAGTCCCATCTCTTTAGCTTTGGCCTCATCAAACTTCCCTTTGTATATATCATTGTATTTACTATATAGGTTTTGATAGGTCATATCAAATTTTTCCTGTGTAATCTCAATATCCCCTACTTTACCAATCGCGCTGGCCTTGGAACCATACTGGTAGCTACCCCAGCCCACAAATCCTGCACCTATAAACGCGATTGTGGCCACCCAAATGGTAACGATTAGATATTTGTTGTGCTTCTGCATCCATGAAATCATCTCTTCTCTGCCTTCAGTTTAATTTTGTGCATATTCTATTCTAGTTGTGGTTAAAACTGGGTTATCAGGAAGGGTGATTGGAAAAAAGGTGGGGAAGAGGAAGAAAGGGGAGGAAAGAGAAGGAGATAACGCTACTTAAAAAAAGTGCTAAGTATCCCTCGTTTACCCGAGAGGCGCTCTGCATGCTTTTCTGCCCTCTTTACACCCATCTCTGCTGCCTCTTCGTAGAGCAGTTGCGCGGTCTTTTTGTCTTTTTTGATGCCATATCCATATTCGTAAAGTTGAGCAAGATCACAAATTGCTTCGGGGTAATCGTGTTCTGCCAGCCTATTAATCTGCGTAAAGGCTTCAGGATAGTCTACTTTCAGTACCTCTCCCTTGAAAAGCTCTCTAGCCAGAAGTAGCTGAGCATACTTAGACTCACTGGCAGCTGCAAGTAGGAGCATCTGCGCTGCTTCGGCCATTTTACCTTCTGATTTCTTCTCCTGAAAGAAGACAATAGCATCATGTATGTCATTTTCGGTATAACCCGCTGTTGCAACCTGCTTAAGAAGCACCTTTACCTCATCAACAATACCACCCTCGCTCTCCTCTGTCTGAGGAAACTGGTGACGCATATTACGGAATTTTTGGTCTATATAAGAGATAGGAGGATAGTGTCTATTTTCTTTGCTATAGTCTTCTTTGCGTTTGGTCTTGAGTGAATCCTTTTCTCCCTCCATATTGCGTTCTTGCGAAATGTCAATCTCTTTGGCAACAGACTTTACGGAAGACAGAGATGCACCCCCTGTCTCCAGCACCTTCTCAATAAGCCCTGTTGACGGATTCTCGGAAGGATTTTTAAGGTTAGTCTCCAATTCTTCTTCTGTATCTTCAGCAAAATCTCTCTTGTCGTCCATATCAATCAGAGCCTCCTTGTCCAGAGTGACTTCTATATCTTCTTCCTGTATTTTAGTCACTATATTTTTATCAACTGGCACCTCTGTGGCTATCTCGGTTTCCATATTCCCCATATCTATTGGCGCTGCTTCTGCTTTTATGCTGTTCATTTCGGAAATTTCCCGCACTGCTTCTACCGTTTCGCGTATTTCTTCTTCTGTATCCAGTTCTCTCTTTGCTACTTCAAATATAGGCACTGCACCTTCTGCTTCTGGCTCTGATTCGAGCATATCTGTTGTGGTTTCCGATGGCACTTCAGCAGCTACTATCTCACCCTGCATATCTACAAGCATCTCTTCTGCTGTCTCTTCTTGTAGTTTAACACTTTTATTTTCTGCTCTGTTTTTGTAAATATCAAGATGAGGCTCATTCTTTTGTACCTCCTCTTTTGCTTGTGCAATATAGGCTTCAGCTGTGTGTTTCGGCTTATGGCACTCAACTGTTTCTCCTGCGCTCTCCTCTGTCATCCTCAACATATCATCCAAATTGATTGTTTTACTAACTTGTGGCTGCATCACATCAAACAGACCCTGAGTCTCTTGTGCTGATTCAGGAGCTTTATGCTTTTTCTGCACAGGTGCCATAGGAGGCGTATTAAAAAAACTGTCATCCAAAGAGTTGACATATCCTTTCATCAGGGAAAGTGCTTGCCTATAGTTTTTTGTCTCTAGCAATGATATGATCTCATTAAGATCCTCATCAAGGCTAATATCTCTGAGCTTTTTGACCTGCACTACAACGGTTTCATGGTCAGCCATCTTCACAGCAAGACGCACAATCTCAAATCTCGTGGTTATCTCTTCCATTTACACTCCGTACATCATTTACATTAAATACTGAATAAAAAATCTCTCTAATAATAGCAACATAGTCTGAAAGTTAGGCGGAACTGTTCAGTATCAAAAGCCTGGCACTGTTCTCCAGCAAAGCAATCTTTTTTGCCATTTCCACAATATCTCGGTCATAAGTAAGCAATCCATATCCCCTGATCAGCATCATCTGACATTTGCTTTCCTTGAAAAAACTGCTTATTTCATAAGGTGCTCTGTCATACCAGTCATGAAAGTTTCCAGGATCATAGACTATAACCTCACCAATCATAAGATCTCCAAAATAGTCTCTTGGTAAGAGTTTGGCATGACTCAAAGAATATGCTGTTGCATAAGGTGGCATAGTATAGGAAACATACTTGGCTTGAGACATCTCCTGATATATCTGCTCATGGATAGTACTATCCATACTAGAAATATGCCAGCGATAATCTCGCTTAAGGATATCCAGATGGATCAGTGAATCCTCATCTATCTCATCAAAAATCGCTTCTTTTTTATTGATTATAAATGTATTGGAAGAGGTGCGTGCAGACATAGAGCCATGATAAACACCTAAAAAATTCTTACGGAACATTGAAAGTGAAACACTCTGTATCTCTTCCAAGAGATGTTTGTTGGTCACTTATTATCCTTTTGGCTATTTTGGGTATTATACCAAATAAATATTACCCAAATAAATAATACTCAAGAAGTTAGCAAACAGAAGGTGAAAATTGAACAGTAAAACAGATACATCCCCGCATACTCCTGTACTGCTGAATGCAGTATTGAAAAGCTTTTCACAGACTCCCCCCGGCTATGTCATAGACTGCACGCTTGGATACGCAGGACACAGCAGTGCACTTTTGGAACAGTTTGACCATCTTAATATTGTCGGTATCGACAGAGATGAGGAGGCACTCTCTTTTTCTAGGCAAAGACTACAGGCGCACACCGACAGATGCTCGCTCTATAAGGGCTCATTCGCCCAGACACTTTCAACAGTTATTGAAAATCCCATCGTTGGCATACTAGCGGACTTTGGTGTTTCCTCTTTGCAACTTGATAAAAAAGAACGGGGCTTCTCTTTTGAGAGTGACACCTTGGATATGCGTATGGATCAGAAAGCTGCCTTGACTGCTTATGATGTCGTCAACAGCTATGGCCATGAAAAACTATGCTATATCTTCAAGCATTATGGAGAGATCTCTCAAGCCCAAAAGCTGGCAGAAGAGATTGTCCGCATACGGATGCAATCCCCTCTCAGCAGCGGAAAAGCACTAAGTGAAATCGCAAAAAATGTACTTTATAACGGAGGAAAGATTCATCCTGCCACTTTGATGTTTCAAGCCATTCGTATCGAAGTCAATGATGAGTTGAGGCAAATAGAAGGCCTACTTGATGCACTTGAAGAGAGGAGATTTTCTGGTGCAATCGTCTCACTGATCACTTTTCATTCACTTGAGGATCGATTGGTAAAGAATCGCTTCAAATCCTGGACAAAACAGTGTATATGCGATCCAAATGCGTTACGTTGCACTTGTGGGAAAAATCATGCTCTGGGTAAAATACTCACCAAGAAGCCTGTCGTTGCTGACAAAGAAGAGTTGGCACTCAATCCCAGAAGCCGCAGTGCAAAACTTCGCTCATTTCGCTTCGGGGAGACAGACTGATGCCTCGCAAAGAGAAGGGAATTTCCTTAGGTATTCTCTCTATCGCCATGGTCTCTATGGTGATCATTCTGATTTTGGCACTGATAAAGGTCTATCTAAGCAATCAAATCTATCATGAGAGCAAAAAGATCAATCTCATCGAAGCAGAAGTGGCTGCTCTCAAAGAGGAGCACAGTATCTTGCAGATGAATGTCGAGCAGCTCAAATACAAAAGCCGCATCACCGATACTATCTTCTCCATGGAAGACAACAAAGAGATTATCGATGCTACCGAAGAGGAGGCACCTCGTGATTAGAGGATTTATCAAATTTGCTATTGACAGGCCAGCACTGAACCATATCTTTTTTATCCTTTTGCTTCTCATGGCATTGTTTGCCTACAAAAGCATCCCCAAGGAGATCTTTCCTCCTGCGGAATTGGACAAGATCTCTATCCGTGGAGGTTATGTAGGTGCCAGCGCCGATGTTCTAGACAAGATGGTAGTCAAATCTATAGAGGATGGGCTTAAAAGTGTCAACAATCTCAGCAATGTAGAGACTGTCATCCAAAATGGTAGCTTTGCCGTCACTGCGGATATCAAGTCTGGGGCCGACAACCAGCTCGTGCTAGGGGACACCAAGGATGTCATTGCTGCTATCAAACGGGATTTGCCTTCAGACATGAATGAGCCTATCGCCAAGATTCTAGTCTATAACTTCCCTCTACTTCTAATCGCCATCTCCGGAGATGAGCCCAAAGCCAAACTCATCGATGCTGCCGATGCACTTAAAAGCAAATTGGGCAATATCAAAGCCCTCAATACCATCGAGATACGAGGAGATGCCGACGATGAAGTTAGCATCAAACTCAACGAAGCCAAACTCCGTGCCTATCATATCCCCAAAGCACTGCTCTATCGGTCCATCAGTACCCTCAGCTCTATCTACCCTGCCGGTACCCTCAAACAACAAGGAAAACTTGTCTACCTCTCCACAGTCAACGGTGCAAAGGATGCCAAGATACTAGAAGACACCCTGCTGAGTATTGGACCTAAGCGAGTACGACTGGGAGACATCGCAACTGTCAACTATGGACTGAGTACACCACGGGAAATCTCCCATTTTAACGGGCAGCAGAATATCTCTATCAATACCACCAAAACCAAAGCAGGCAATGCTCTGGCACTGAGTAAACAGATCAGAGAAATGCTCCCTGCATTTAAAAAAGCCTACCCCAAGCTACATTTTGAAGTCTATACTGACACCTCTGTCTGGATCAAAAATCGTATCAATCTGGTCACTACCAATATCATATTTGGTCTTTTTCTCGTCTTTTTGGCACTTTTCTTGAGTGTCAACTGGCGTATTGCCACTGTCGTAGCGATCGGTATCCCTACCAGCTTTTTTATCGCTTTGATCGCAGCAGATGTCATGGGATACAGTATGAATATGCTTACCATGCTGGGAGCACTGATCGCACTGGGTATGCTGGTAGACGAAGCGATCGTCGTAGCAGAAAACATCTACCGCCATATGGAGATGGGTAAGCCACCCAGAGAGGCAGCCATCGAGGGTGCTGTAGAGATGTTCCCCGCAGTCCTCACTGCCACAGCGACCACTGTTTTTGCCTTCCTGCCTCTACTGATTATGAGTGGACAGATGGGCATGTTTGTCAAGGTACTGCCAGTCATGATCTCGATTCTTCTCATCAGCTCATTGTTTGAGGCTTTCTATTTCCTGCCCCTGCATGCCAAAGAGTTCTTTACCGTCGGAAAGACCATTGACCATCATGAGCCCAGCCCCTTCTGGGATGGGTTCAACGCACTCTATGGCACAGTGCTGGGCGGTCTGCTTCGCTTCAAGAAATCTGCGTTGATTTTGATCATAATAGGTATTGCACTAGGTACAGCCGGTATGTTCAAAATACTCAAGTTTGAGCTCTTCCCCCGCTTTGATGCCAGTCAGGTATATATCAGCGGTAAAGTCAATGTCAACAACAGGCTCGAGGACACGGAAAAACTCCTTTCTCTTGTGGAACAGGATATTCTTGCTTCCATCAACCCTGATGATGTCTCATCGGTCACCTCTATCGCCGGTATCAAATTCAATCCTGACCAGACTTTTGAGTCCGGGGCACATCTGTTTCAGATCTTCGTCAACCTTCACGAGAGAAAACCTGAAAACTTTTTTGACAAGTATATCAACCCCTATCTCTCTTTGGAATATGATGATGAAGATATGATTCGCACCATGGACTCCCATAATATTCTCAAATCTTTGGAGAAACGCGTGCTGCCACGCTTCCAAAAAATGACCGACAAAGATGGCAAAAAGATCTTCCAGGAGATCAACACCTATGTCCCTCAGACAGGTATTGTCAAAAACGATATCGAAATTGGAT
>JALVVQ010000137.1 GCA_027023325.1 Campylobacteraceae bacterium
TAACGGTCTACTCCCAGTGCATTATGGTGCGTGGTAAAGGGCTTGGCATTGGCACCGCCAGGGATAGGGTGCATCATCGGAGTCTCTACCTCTAGAAAGCCTGCATCCTCAAAGAACCGTCGTATCAATGAGACGATACGGCTGCGCTGTTCAAAATTCTGCTTGACCTCCGGGTTCATGATCATATCTAGATAGCGTTGACGATAGCGGATCTCCTGGTCGGTAAGTCCGTGAAATTTCTCAGGCAGTGGAGAGATGGATTTGGAGACGATTTTCATCTCTTTGCAGTGCAGGGTCAACTCGCCTGTCTGTGTCACAAAAGGGTAGCCTGTCGCTTCAATGATATCACCCACTTCAAAGAGTTTTTTGACGACAGTATTGTAATACCCCTCAGCCAGCTCATCTCGGTTGTAATAGATCTGCACCAGACCTTGGCTATCCTCGATCTTGGCAAAGGCTGCCTTCCCCATGATGCGGACAAATTTGATACGACCTGTGAGCGTCACGGTCACACTGTCGTCTTTTTTCTCTTCAGCTTCCTGCAATGCAATAGAGGAAAATGTGTCGAAATACTCGCCTGAGGGCATCCCTTTGGTTATATTGGCAGGGTAGGGGTTGTGCCCCTCTTCTCTGAGCTTGTCTGCTTTTTTGATACGCTCTTGTATATAATGGTTATCGAAAATCAAAGTCGTTCCTTGTAGAGTAATATTTTTAGTGCATGGCACTTTTTAGTTGTTTAGGTTTATGATGCACTCTTGTGCTTAACTACTTCTTTTTTGCTCAAAGGTGAAAGATTGATCAGTGCTGCACCTACACGGTCAAGTGTGGGGTAGAGTCTGCTCTGCTGTATGGTTTTTGTCATGTTCTCTTTGACCAGAGGGCTTCTGAAAAGTGCTGATACGATGAGGGAAAAAATTAAAAAATATTTGATGCCTGCAACCAGAAATCCAAAAAACCTGTCCAGTGTACTGTGTGAACTCTCTTTGGAAACACCGACAATAAGATTCCCGATAAAGACAGTAAGACCCCATACGAGTGCCAATACAGCCAAAAATCCTATGAGCTTTAACGCTGCGAAATTCTCCAGATGAAATATATCTTTGTCGATAATGTGCGCGATATATACGGCACTTCTGGAGGCAACAAATATACCGCCAATTAATCCGACAAAACCAAATATCTCTCTGAGAAAACCATTCATTAGTCCTTTGATCGCCATAAGGATGACAAGGACAATAATGGTAATATCAATACCATTGAGACCCATAGATGAAACATTCATGCGCTCGATCCCTAGACTCGCTGAAGGGCTTTTCCAAGCTCATCAGGTTTGTTTGCATACTGCATGGCGACATGTTTGTCGATAGCTCTGTTTCGGACAAAATTCAGCAGTGCTTGGGTCTGTGTTTGCATACCCGTACCCTCCTGTCCTAGCTGCATGGTAGAATAGATCTGGTGCACTTTGTCCTCACGGATGAGGTTGGCGATGGCATGGTTAGTCACTAGGATCTCAGAAGCTGCGACCCTGCCGCCGTTAATCTTGGGTAGGAGTGCCTGAGCAATGACGGCTACCAGTGAAGTAGAGATCATTGCACGAATCTGTGGCTGCTCATCTCCGGAAAATACATCAATGATACGGTTGATAGTTCCCGGAGCAGAGGAGGTGTGCAGGGTGCCAAATACCAAGTGTCCGGTTTCTGCTGCGGTAAGCGCTGCAGCGATCGTCTCCCTGTCCCTCATCTCCCCGATCAGGATGATATCGGGGTCCTGTCGCATCGCATATTTGAGCGCAGTTGCGAAGGACGAAGTGTCTTCTCCTACGCCTCGATGCGAGAAGACAGACTTCTTGTTTCGGTGCACGAACTCCACAGGATCTTCCACTGTGACTATGTGTTTGGCTTCTGTGAGGTTGATCTGGTTGAGCATGGCTGCCAATGTGGTAGATTTTCCTGATCCTGTAGGACCCGTGACAAGGATGAGACCTTTCTCTCTCTTGATCAGCTCTTTGTAAACTGCTGGGGCATTGAGGTCATCCAGTGTGGGTACATCGATAGGAATGACACGAAAGGCTGCTGCCATATCGCCCAGTGTTCTATAATAGTTGGCTCTGAATCGTCCTATATCTTCAAGCTCCAGTGCAAAGTCCAACTCCATGTGCTCTTCAAAGTGCTTTTTTTGTTTTTCGGTGATGAGTGAGTAGCACAGGTCTTCGATATCAGTACCAGAGAGTTTAGGTAAATTGATAGGCTTGAGTGCGCCATCCAGTCGCAGCAGCGGTTCGCTTTTGCTGATGAGGTGCAGGTCGGAGGCATTGTGGACTACCACGCTTTGGAGGAGTTTTTTGATATTGGATCCTGGCATTTCTTATCCTTTTTAGTGATTATTCTATGATGGCGGGGACGACAAAAAAGTCAGCTTCATGCCTGGGAGCATGCGCAAGGGTATCTTTGGATATCTCCTGGTGACTGAGTGGGGTGTCTTCCCGCATGGGTGTACCCCCCTCAAGTGTAGAAAAGGAGGCATCCAGATGGTCAGTGTCTAGTTCGTTGAGGTTTTCGACATAGGCCAGTACTTCTGAAAGCTGACCTATCACTTCTTCTTTTTTGCTTTCGTCGATACGAAGATGGGAGAGTTTCTCCAACTTTTCTAAAACAGTATAATCTATGTGCACAATGACAGCCTTGCTTTGATATATTTGATATAACTGCTATAATTATAGTTAAAACTCTATTAAGGAAAGCTCTTAGCATGCATGTAATCGATTTTTTTCTCAAAATTCTGGCTGCAGAATCTGTGACGCCAAATGATGCTGGACTGATGCAACTTATCGAAGCCTATCTGTCTGAATATAAGGCAACCTATGTGAATGAAGGAGGCG
>JALVVQ010000138.1 GCA_027023325.1 Campylobacteraceae bacterium
CCTTTTGCGCCTCCTGCACCTCTGGCTGTCGCTCCAGGATAGCCAACTGCCGCGTCTCGCTCAACGCAGAATCACAACTATAGAGCCACTGTATCATATCGCTGATCAGGTAGCCTTGATGGGCGCCTATCTCTATCAGCCATCCTTGCCTGTCTGCTACACCCTCTTCAAGAAGCTTCAAAAAATGATTGGCAATGCTAGCACCAAAAAAAGCGGAAGTACTGACCGCTGTATAAAAATCTCCGCCTTTCCCTATCGCCTTGAACTTCTTATAGTAGCCCTCTTCACCATAGAGCCACGCCTGCATGTACTTCGAGAAGGTCAACGGCTCACCTTGGTGTAGAGTTTGAGTAGCTGTTGCTGCTTCTCTACGGCATAGATACGACGATCAAGTTTCTTGATCCTAAGAGAGTTATGCATGGTTTCTACATCCTGCTTGGTCTTCTCTCCCGCTTTTACCAAATCTTGTGTGCGCTTGTACAGTCTCTGATAGAGTCTTTCATCTTTCTTTGCCAAGGCACTTTTCTTATTGAGGATGGCGATACTTTTGCGTACGATACGGTACTCCAACGCCACTGCTCTTCGGCTGTCTTGAAGCTCAGTCATCGACTGCATATAGCTGACACGGCTGGATTCGATATCTGTGGCACTATTGATATTGAGTGGCACCGAGAGGGTAAATCCATAGGTACTGTAATCATCGTCCAGACCCGGTCTATGCTGATTGGTATTGGTATATCTGGCATGCACAGAGAGCGTAGGAAGATATTTCGCCCAGGTCATTTTGCTACTGTATTTTTTCTCCAGTACCTGGAGTTTCTTTTTTGCCACATCTGCATGATTCCGCTTATAGCGCTTCAGGGAGATCATCTTGAGATGGGGTACCCTGAGCTTATCCGGATTTTTCCTGCTTAGGAGCTTGAAGCTGCTGCGGAGTTTTGCCAGATTCAGCTCAATATCAAGCATTTGAGATTCATCTTGGTTACGCTTGAGAATGGCCTGGTCAAGGAAACTGCTGTCGAGTATCCCTGCATTGTAACTCTCCTGTTTTCGCTGAATATCAATCATATCATTGCGCACTAGCAATTTCAACTTCCGATATTGCAATTTGAGCTTTTTGATGCTGAAAAGAATATCAATTGCCTGCCCGATCAGTTCCCTTTTCTGCATAGCTATCTGACGGGAGTTTGCACCTCTGAGCGCATCAGAATACTTGATCGCATAGTAGATACCTCCTGATCGGAAGATAGGCTGATCGATCCCTATGCTAAAGGCTGAGCTTGACTGCGTACCACTCAGCGGTTGGGTCGTCCAGTTCTCCTGATAGCTGATAGTAACAGGAGAAATCCAGCTGTCATGGAGCTTGTCCATCTCCAGTTGATTTTTCATCTCCTGATAGTCGAAGATCCGGTTCTTTTCCTGTGTCAGGTAGTTTTGCAGGTCACTCCCTGCATACGTACAACTCGCTACTGCGAGACTACAAAGCAGCCATAGCGTTTTCAAAGCGTTTGAATCCTTCATCAATTTCCTCTCTTGTCGTCGTCAATGGTGGCAAGAAGCGCACCGTATTTCTCCCTGCTTTGAGCACAATCACACCTGCCTCAAAGGCTGCGGTGAGCACCTTTTGTTGTATCTCACTGCTACCGGCACGAAGTCCCAGCATCAACCCAAGTCCGACCTGTGTATCGAAATAGGCAGGATAGCGCTCCTTCAGGCTTTTCAAGTGCTTGTCAAATAGCGTAATTCGCTCTTGCAGCGCACCTGATTCCTCTTCTTTCTCTAGCACCTCTAGCACAGCCAGCCCTGCCCGGGTACTCAGAAAATTGCCACCAAAAGTACTGCCATGGTCACCCGGCTCAAAGATATCCTTGAGTGAAGTCATCGCCACGCCGATTGGTACACCACCTGCTAGCCCTTTTGCCAAGGTAATGACATCCGGCGTTATCCCATAAAGCTGAGAAGCCAAAAATGCACCCGTACGATAGACACCTGTCTGTACCTCATCCACGATAAGCAAGATACCTCTTGCTTTGAGTGTCTTGGCGAGCTGCTGTATCTCTGATTTGTCAAAGGGCTGCACGCCCCCTTCTCCCTGTACCAGCTCAATCATCACAGCGACAGTCTCATCGTCGATTTTGTCATAGACAGCATCAATCTGATCTACATAGGAAAAACCGTCAGGATAGGGTGAGAAGTTTGGGCTGTGGAAACTGTCTTGTCCTGTTGCTTTAACTGTGGTAATCGTTCTGCCGTGAAAAGAGTGCTCCAGCGTGATGACTTTGTAGCGTTTTTTCTCAAAGTGCGTTTCACCATACTTTCGTACGATCTTGATCGCTGCTTCATTGGCCTCTGCTCCTGAGTTGCCAAAGAAACAGCGCATATCATAGCCACTGAGTGTCACAATCCGCTCTGCCAGTTCTGCCTGAGGGGCAATCACCTGTAGATTGGAGGTATGAATCAGTGCTTTTGCCTGTGCACAGATCGCTTCAGTCAATGCTGCATTACCATGCCCCACACTGCTCACCCCAATACCAGAGGCAAAATCAATATATTCTTTGCCCTCCTCATCATACAGTTTGGCACCTTTTCCTTCTACAAAACTGGTACTGTTACGACCATAAGAAGAGAGTACATATGCCTGATCCAATGTTGCTGCTGTCGTCATCACTTTCCTTCATTGAGAAGCTAAAAAATCTCATTTGAGGGTGATTATATCCAAACTTAACTACAGAAACAGAAATATCCCACCAAAGAGCCAAAAATTCATATCCTTATCATATGAAGCGTGCTATAATAAATCAAATGCATTCATAAAGATACATCATGAGTCCCTCTAAAAGTCTTGTAGAACAATCCTCCATTATCGCCAGTGT
>JALVVQ010000139.1 GCA_027023325.1 Campylobacteraceae bacterium
GTACCATCCTCTACCTTTGGCAAAGAAGAGAACCTTAGGAAGCATCATGAAAAAGACCAATGCAGCCAGAATCCTAGACAGACACAAACAGCCCTATACGCTATGCAGCTATCCTGTCAACGAAAATGATCTAAGTGTGGCGCATGTCGCCAAGAGTATCGGTGTGTCAAGCAATCAACTCTTCAAGACACTGGTAACACG
This sequence comes from Campylobacteraceae bacterium, assembly GCA_027023325.1. GTDB lineage: Bacteria > Campylobacterota > Campylobacteria > Campylobacterales > Sulfurovaceae > JAAXPZ01. The sequence goes on from JALVVQ010000139.1 coordinate 202, forward strand.
CAACGAAAAAAACGAACCTCTCATCGCAGTCGTTCCGGGAGACAAAGAGCTTGACCTCAAAGCACTCGCCTCAGTAGCCGGATGCAAGAAATGCACCATGTTTCCCGAAAAAGAGCTCCTCGAAGTCACAGGCTACATCAGAGGAGGCTGTTCACCACTAGGAATGAAAAAACAGTACCCTACTTTCATAGACCAAAGCGCCTTGGAACATGAGGAGATTTGGGTAAGTGCTGGCATGAGAGGAAAGCAGCTCAAGCTCTCTCCTCATACGCTCGTAAAGGTACTTGGGGCGCAGCTCGCTGTCTTAGGATAGCAATTGAACCCTCTAATAATTACAAAAAGAGGTTTCACTCGATGGCGACAAAGGAGCACTCAACCCATGAAATGGGCATACTGCCTTCACGGCTCCGTTCTTCTCCGACCGCTTCGGTTCCGAAGCTACAAAGGACAAGCAGTTGTCCTTTGCTGACGCTTCTCATGTCTGTGACTGCCAGAGCTATCGAGTGAAACCGGCGATTTTTTGGAGAATTCAATTGAAAGATAAAGATTTACTCTCCTATGGATTTTTCAGCTTCTCTCCCAAGACCCTATAGGCGCCGCCCATCCTTGCAATTGCATCAAACTCCAGCTTCATCTTCTCCGGATCAGCCACAATGGATTCGTCTACATAGAGATGTGCAATCTCTACAATCACCGGAACAGTCTTGCTACCTGCCAAATCCACCTCTTGCAGATAGCTGCCAAACATCGCAGCCTTGATCCCCGTAGGCATCGGAGGATATCCCTCTAACACATGCTCCACAGGGATATCCAGTGCCTCGATCTCACTCTGTCCGGCATCCAATCCCTCGGCACTCAGATGCATCGGCCTGAAATGATCTTCGTCTACGATACAGATCACACACTTCCCGGTCTCCCTGAGATTTCTCAGCGTATCCTTGGGGGTGCCGTCAGGACGATGACCGATCGAGATCAGGACAGCCGCAGGCTCTGACGAGATCGCAGTAAAGTAGGAAAATGGCGCGATATTGGTCACCACTTTACCTCCTACCACCCCCTCTGTAACCACCCAGGCAATGGGTCTAGGGACGATGACATTCGTCATCAGGTGATAGCAAGCCGTCGGGTCTTTTTCTTTGAAGTCTATTAGCATCTATTTCTCCTGATTTTTGATAGACTATAGCCAAAAATACTTTTAAAGTACGATACAATACAATAAACCCAAAAGACAGCACATCAAAAAGAGATGCTTGTTGCGTTCAGGGCAACCCAGAATGGATAAAAAATGAATACGATAGACTACAATGAACTGCAAAAAATCATAGAAATCAACTCATGGACAGGCAACAAAGAAGGGGTTGATCAAACCGGAACACTGTTTGCTTCCTGGATGGAAGCGTTGGGCATGAAGTGCATACGACACGAGAGAGTGCATGTCGGAGACCACCTGCATTTTGTCTCACCCAAAAAAGAAGGGAAAAAACTTTTGCTTTTGGGGCATATGGATACTGTATTTCCTCCTGAGACCTTCGAGCTGTTTCGCGAAGAGGAGGCGTGGATCTACGGGCCAGGTGTCTGCGACATGAAAGGCGGCAACCATGTCGCACTCCAGGCACTGCGCATGATACACCACAGACATGGCGAAATTTGCAATATCGACCTGCTGCTGGTCAGTGATGAGGAGACAGGCAGTGATGACAGCAAAGCACTCTCTGCCGAGCTGGCACCATCGTATGATTATTGTATGGTATTTGAGGCGGCTGGAAGCAAAGGTGAGATCGTAACCGGACGCAAAGGGGCGGGCACATTTTTTATAGAGATTACAGGCAAGGCTGCGCACGCAGGCAATCACTACAGTGACGGTGCCGATGCCAACCTTGAAGCAGCTATCAAGCTCCAAAAGCTGGTCACATTGACTGATCTGGAGAAGCAAACCACTGTCAATGTCGGGAAAATAGAGGGCGGACTGGGAGCCAACACCATCTCTCCGGAAGCAAAGCTGGTATTTGAGCTAAGATATACGGACAAGGGAGAGAGAGACAGAGTGCTGGAAGCCATTGACCAGATCGTTCATACCTCTTATGTCACAGGTACTTCTGCTACCCTTTCGGGCGGCATACAGAGAGATGTCATGCAGCCCAGTGAGGCTCAGGCTGACTGGATTGCACGCATCAATACCCTATGTGATACGACACTGCCCACAGAGCAGCGTGGAGGCGTCAGTGACGCCAACTTCATCGCTGCTGCCGGCACGATCGTGACTGACGGATGGGGGGCCTTTGGAGATGGAGACCATACTGTCTACGAGCGCGCTTCCAAGCAGAGTTTTGATGAGCGGATCGCATTGGTGACAGAAATTTTCGAACACCACATTGCAGGAAGACTCTAAAAATACTTTTAGATGTACATAAACTGCGAAAGAAAAATAATCGTCAAGACAAAGACAAAAGGCAATCTATGTCCTTTGAATACCAAAGGTTGTATCCCAGCATAGACTTGCAACCCTCCTCTCAATCCTAGCCAAATACCTAGAAATGCTTTGAGAGAAAGCAGCATCTGAAAGCGTGTCATCCCCTCTTCCCCTACCGTGCCAAAGACCTGTGAGATCATATAGAGGCCCGTAATCATGATAATAATCAGCGCAGGTGGCACGATACTACGAATACGCTTGGCGACACCACCTCTGGCCTTGGCATACTCCTCGGGGCTCAGATGCTTTTGCATGCGCATGATGATAAGATTGTCTGTGATGAGAAATCCCCCATAGACAAACGCTGCCATGAGATGAATGGTTTTGATAATAATAAAAGTCATAGTATGGTCCTGCAAAACAAAGATAGTAAAAAAATGAGCCGGAGTATAACATTTGTTAGCATAGACAGGCTTAGGAATAGTGTATAATGGCGTATCAGGAGAAAACAATGAAAAATTATATCAAAAACAAAACTGCACTGATTACTGGTGTCACCTCAGGTATCGGAAGGCAGATCGCTATCGACCTGGCAGCCATGAAGGTCAATCTCATACTCTTAGGCAGAGACAAGAAAAAGCTCAAGAAGCTCAAAAAAATACTCTCCAAGCAGAGCAAAAGAGAGATCAGCACCTACGCGCTGGATGTCAGAGACAGAGAAAGCGTAGAAAAAACCATGAAAAAGATACTCAAAAAGCAGACCGTTGATATCCTTATCAACAGTGCAGGTCTGGCACTGGGTATGGAGCAAATAGACAAAGGTGATAGTGACCATTGGGATGCTATGATTGATACCAATCTCAAAGGATTGCTCTATGTCAGCAAGCCTGTCATTGCACAGATGCGCTCACTCGGTACTGCCCATATCGTCAACCTAGGCTCCGTAGCAGGCAAGACCGCCTATCCAGGCGGCAATGTCTACTGCGCCACCAAGGCCGCTGTCCATTCTCTGGGTGAGTCTATGAATGCGGATTTGATGTCAACGAATATCAAAGTCACAACCATCGCCCCGGGAGCAGTCAATACCAATTTCTCCTCTACCCGATTTGACGGAGACCAAAAAAAGGCAGATGCCGTGTACAAAGGCTACACACCTCTCTATGCAGAAGATATCTCCCAAGCAGTGCTCTCCGTGCTCAACACCCCCAAGCATGTCAATATTCAGTATTTGGATATCATGCCCACAGCACAGAGAAACCCCTATTTATTGCACAGAAAAGAGGATTAATGCTAAAAAATATTAAGTTTTTTATGTCTACTTGAGCATCATGATGTTACAATTATAAAAAAGATACAAGGTGGTGCAATATCAAAACGGTATATCTCATCAGACATGCAAAATCAGACTGGAGCGACACAACAGCCAGCGACTTTGAACGGGGACTCAGCAAACGCGGGAAACAGGATCTAAAGACTATCAGCTCCTACCTTTCTTTATATAACCCAAGTCCAAACCTCATGCTTTCCAGTTCTGCTCTTCGTGCGCAACTGACCGCAGACAAACTAGCCAAAAAAATTGAATACAAAGGACGCATCCACTATATGGAAGAGCTCTATATGACGCGCCCTGAAGCCCTGATGAATATTTTATCTCTACAGGACAATAGTGACGAAACTATCTTTATCATCGGGCACAATCCTGGGCTTACAGAGCTTGGGAATCGCCTCATCAAAGAGGATTTTACAAAGCTTCCTACCCTTGGTGTACTTGCCATAAACCTTGATATTGAAAAATGGGAGGAGATTGGAGAGGGGCTTGGCCATGTGGATTTTTTCATCCATCCCAAGCAGTTCAAATACTATATGCCAAAGCAGATTAGAACCACCTGGGATCAGAGAGAGCGTACATAGCGCCTCTCTCTAGAGGTCGCCTATCGCCTCTGACATACGATGGGAAGTACGCTCTATGATCATTTTTGCCAAAGCGATGTTTCCATCATCTCTAAAAATAGCAAATACATTCAGTTTGGAAAAACTATCACCTGTTTGGTCTCCTGCTGAGTTAATAAGGAATACATGCCCATCATGGGTTTTGGTCTCCACAAAGGCTGCATCAGCAAATCCCACATCCAGTGAAGCTTCCGAAATCGCCCTGAATGCATCATTGAATATACTGGCAGAATAGGCGATGTCGACCCCAGTATTCTCTTCATCCATATAGAGGGTTTCTCCTGCAAAATTCAATACGGCTGACCCCAAGTAGCCACTCACTGATCGTAGTTTTTTCATTGACTCTTCAAAATTTATCATATTATACTCCTTCTTAGTTATTAAGTTTTTTCATTGTTTCATTAAAAGTTGCCAGAGAGGCATTATTCTCTGACAAGAATGTCTCCAGTATCTTAAGTGAACCATTCATACCGCTCTCTTCTTCTGCTACTAGCATTTTAGCATACAGAGGTTCGATCAGCTCTTTGGCATGTTCTGTCACTGGCTTTCTAGTAGAAACATAGTTTCTAAATGAACCATCAGGGTTTTTGGCCACACGTACATGCGCAAGTACCCAGTAAAAGCTACCATCTTTGGAACGGTTTTTTACAAAAGCAATTACATCATTGCCTTCTTTAAGATTATCCCACAAAAATTTAAATATAAGCTTTGGCATATCCGGATGTCTCAAAATTGAATGTGGCTTATCCAGAAGTTCTCCCATCGAATATCCCGACAGTTTCACGAAAATAGGATTTGCATAGGTAATATTGCCCTCTGCATTACCTTTGGAGACGATGATATCCACACTCTTAAGCACATGTTCTTTACTCATTTTAAATCCTTCTCTATTAATTTTCATCTCTATACTCAAAAAACGGCATTATAGCAGTATTTTTGTCAAAAATGTCAAAGAATGTTACAGTATAATAACATTACTAACTTACAGATACTTACATACTAAGCGGGGGTTTTTCTTTTATGAAAAAAACATCATCAATACTTATTCAGAGCCTCACCACTTCCATGGATCTTATTTCTCAGACCAATAACCCAAAAGAGATTGCACAGATCGTTGAAAAACTGCTACAGGAGTTCAGCCATTCTGATTATGCAACGCTTTTGATATTTGATCCAAACCAACAAACACTTGTTGACAAAAGCAATGAAAATATATATACCATGGTTAATCCAGAAGGTATTTTGGGAGAAGCTTTTCTAACAAAATCTGCTGCTATATACAACCATCTCGCCAGTGAGAAAAATTATGTACAGCATATAGATAATTCCAAGGGGCTTAGACTTAGATCCCAGATTGTTCTCCCTATTGTAGAAAAGGAGGAGTTGCTGGGAATCGTTCGTACATCCCGGTCCACACAGTATAAACAGCCTTACCAAAAAATGGATCTTGAGCTCCTCAGTTCTTTGCAGATTTTTCTCACAAAAACGATACATACCTTACGTGCCGATAAACAAAATAACGAACCTGTTGATATCTCCGCACTCAATACAACGATCACCGTAGCGGCAGAATCTCATACCGGAAAGCCCCCTACTTCTGATGCACATATGCTTCAACTCTCAAGTACCGTACACGATATCAGAACACCGGCAAACAGCCTATATGGTTTCCTTGAACTTATGGAGGAGCACACAGAAGATAAAAGACTCAAGGAATTTATTGTACATGCCAAAGAGAGTGCAAAATTTATCAATATCCTCACAGACTCTATTCTCGAACAAGCAAAAGAGAAATACCAAAGAGACACTGCTGTCCTTGAAATAGTCAAGAGTGTTAAGTTTTTTTCCCAAATAGCCAATACTTTTTCCGCCGACATGTCCGCCAAGAATATTGATTATCTCATCTATATTGATCCCTCACTTCCCAAAGAAATCAAGATAGATACCATTAAGCTACAAAGAGTACTTATCAATCTACTGGGCAATGCATACAAATTTACTCCCAATGGAAGTCGTATCGACTTCAAAGTGAAATATGATGCGAATGAACAAAAAATAAAACTCTCTGTATCTGATCAAGGTATCGGCATAGATCCTTCTCGACAGAAAGATATCTTCAAAGCTTTCGAACAGGCAGAGGAAGATACCAGTGAGCATTATGGAGGCACAGGACTTGGTCTCTCTATCTCAGCTAAGTATGTCAATGAATTGGGTGGGAAACTCAAGTTAAAAAGTGTACTTGAAGAGGGCAGCAAGTTTCACTTCTCTGTCCCTGTCAAAATCATCAATACCAATCCCAGCTACAAAAAGTTTATCAATCTCAAGAAAAAAATAACCCTATTAACGAACTATAAAAAGCACACAAATCCCAAAAATATCATCACTTATCTCTTGGAGCTCGGAATGAGCGAAAAGAATATTGAGATCACAGATACACTACCTTTAGACACTACCCACCTCTACTGTTTTCAGCATAAACTCTCTCCAGAGATCCTCAAAATTGCAAAAGAGAAAAATATGAAAGTATTGATTGTTGAAGAGTCACTCTTTTCTCTCAGCAAGGACAGAAGTCTCTCTCAATACAATATTATTTCTGAAAATACCTATTATGGGGATCTTGTACACAGTACTGCCTTCTGGGAAAATAAAAAAAAGGTTCTTATTGCTGACGACAATAAGATCAATATTACCTTGCTCAGATCTATCCTTGAAACAGAATTTGTAGAGATAACCACTGCAGTAGATGGCCTCGAAGCACTCAATATACTCAAAGAGGCATACGAAGACGACCAGCCTTATGATGCCATCTTTATTGATAAGCATATGCCCTCTATCTCTGGCTCTGATGTAATGCAAAATTATCGAAATTTTGAGAACAGCAAGGGTGCCACAGTGCCCCTCTTTGCCATATCTATTACAGGTGATCCACATATAGGTGAACAAGAAAAAAAACTCTATGATCTTATGATTAAAAAGCCTTTTAAGGCAGTCAGCATAAGGGCTGCGATAGAAAAAGTGATAACACAACACAAGATTACACCAGAACCTAAAGGTATATCGGGTCACACGACATAAAGGAGTCATCATGAAACAGTATCTTGGTAAAAAAAAGGTATTACGGATTTATATTGACAGCACTGATACCTACGAAGACAAACCACTCTGGCAATATTTGGTGCATCAGTCCAAGGCAGCAGGACTTGCAGGTGCCACTGTCTTTAAGGGCGTGGCTGGCATGGGAGCACATTCTCAGCTTCATACTTTTGAAGTATGGGCACTCTCACAAACACTTCCCGTCATCATAGAGATTATTGAGACAGAGGAAAAAATCAGGACATTTCTAGAAACACATGATGCGGCCATCGAAGAGGGGCTAATCACCCTCCATGATGTGCAGGTCTTAACATATAAAAAACGATCCTAGTATAGGTAGCGAAATCTATCGTATTGATAGATTCAAGGGTATTTTTAGTATTTACTTGCTCTTGTTGCCGTCTTTGAGGGGTATTTTTCTGACTTTTGCAGGCTTGGTTACTGCTTTTTTCTTGAAACTGATAGTCAAATAACCCTCTTTATAGGCATTTTTCATACTGGACTCATCAGCATCTACAGGCAGTGGCAGGCTCCTCTGATACATGCTCATATAACCCTGGTAGCTAACCATACCTGCACGCTTGGTCTCCTCTTTTTTGACTACTTTTGCATCTACGGTCAAAGTATGGTTGTTGACAGAGACATGAATGGTGTTTTCTTTGGATTCAGGGATGTCTGTGCGAAACTCATAATGGTCACCTTTGTCCACAAACTGGCTTTGGGTGGCTACCTTATAGGTACCAATAGGACTGATGAGTGCATGAGATCTTTGCTGCATACGCTGATGCATGCGCTCAAACATTCTGTCCATATCTTTCTGCATCTGCATCATCTCGCCGAAGATATCATCGCCAAAGGGATCACTCATAAAAGGGTCACTTGCATGAAGAGAAACAGCTGCTGCCAATGAAAGCCATAGCAATGAGATATTTTTTCTAAACATGGTATACTCCTTGATACATTATTTCTAGGATATGTCCTCACATATCCTATTTGCGAAGTATAAAAGCAAAAGTTTAACCGTTTTTTAATCCCATTCTTTTCACAAAAGCACTATACTATTGCCTACGACACCAATTATAAGGAGTTACCCATGGGAACCTTCCCCAACTTTCCAAAATCATGCAAATCTCAGCTTTGCAAACATCTCACACCAGAGACATACCAAACCCTACAGCATCACAGTACTACCAATGGCTTTACGATCGATGATGCGATTCGTTCAGGCGTAGAAAACATCGACAGTGGCATCGGAGTCTACGCAGGAGATCTAGAGTCCTATACACTTTTTAAAGAACTCTTTGATCCCATCATAGAGGAGTATCATGGATTTGCAGCCACTGACAGTCACCAGAGCGACTTAGATCCCAGTCATCTCAATGCTCCCAATCCTGACCCTGAAGGAGCCTATATCCTCTCTACCCGTATTAGAGTGGGCAGAAATGTCGCTGATCTCCCTCTGGGACCAGCAATCACCAAAGCACAGCGCAACAAGGTAGAATCAGAAGTCTCTGCAGCACTGAACAGGCTCACAGGCTCACTCTCTGGTAGCTATTATCCGCTCAGTGGCATGAATGAGGAGATTAGAAAACAGCTCATAGAGGATCATTTTCTCTTCAAAGCCGGAGACAGATTTCTAGAATCCGCAGGACTCAACCGTGACTGGCCAGAAGGCAGAGGTATCTATCACAATGACGAAAAAACATTCCTCGTATGGATCAACGAAGAGGATCAGCTGCGCATCATCTCTATGCAACAAGGCGGCGATATCCTAGAGGTCTTTACCCGACTCACCACTGCCATAGCAGAGATAGAAAAGTCCGTACCCTTCTCCTACTCCGAGCACTTGGGCTACATCACCAGCTGCCCTACCAATCTAGGCACCGCCATGAGAGCCAGTGTGCATATCAAGCTTCCCAAACTGGCAGCCGACATGGAAGCATTCAAAGCCATCACCGACAAACATCACCTCCAGATCAGAGGTATCCACGGAGAACACTCCCAGAGCGAAGGCGGCATCTATGATATCAGCAATAAACGCAGACTTGGTGTGACCGAAGTACAGTGCGTACAGGATATGGTCGATGGTGTGGTAGCATTGATTTCGGCAGAAAAATCCCTGTAGGGGCAACCCTCGTGGTTGCCCTTTATGGGTTGCCCTTTATCCTTTTAGTCTCCTCCTGGCCCATTATGGCAATCATAGCAGGAGACCTGATGCCCTTTTGCCAAGGTTTTCGTACCGTGCTCCACAGAGAGTGAGCGTGCCGTAAACATCTTGGACAGTGGGGTTCCTCTATAGTCTGCCCCATGACACACTTTACACTGTGCAGCATTTCTTTCTGCAACACGCTTGTGACCACTGACCCATGATTGTCCAACCGGGTGCATACCATGAGGCCCTCCTGTCACAGTATTGGGGGCGGTACTATGGCAGGCAGTACATTCTGCTATTGTACCTGTATGCCCTTGGATACCTTCACTTAGGATATTGTCAGCATTGTGGGCAGGATAGATGGCATGGGTCGCACCGTGACAGGCTTCACACTGCATCTTGCCGTGACCTGTACTGAACCTATAGAGACTGATGCCTGTTGCCGGGGTATTGAGATTGGTTGCAAACTTGGTATCAACGACACTTCTGAGTGTGTTGGTAGCAGGATCAATGGCTGAGATTTCACGCTTGCCATCATGATGGCAAGCCTGGCAGTTTGGCTCATCCAGCCACCCTTTTCTTTGTGCATCTCCCACATGAGAGATCGTACCATGACAACTCTGACACTGCATACTGTTTTGCCCGCTGTTGTCTTTGGCATCACCCATCGCACCCCTGAGACACTGTGTACTGGAACCTGGATGACAGGCATAACAGGAGTCTCTGTTGGTACCGTCATTCATTTTGAGACTCGTATAGGGGTCAGTCACTGTGGCATGATAGCTGTGTATCGCCTGAGTGAAGGGTTTGACGCCACTTACTCCTGTACCTGGTAGTGCATTGGAGCTGTGACAGGCAGCGCACAAGATAGGTGTACCTGCCTGAGCTGTGGCTTCGAGCCCTGCAGAATCGTAGGTGTATCCTTTTGTCGCGAGCTCAGCACTGTGGTCTCTTACAGCATTTGGCATACGCTCATCATGCAGACGAAGTACATTAAATTTGAAGTCCTTTTCTGGATCTGCACGGTTGACCCATCCTGAATTTGGCTTTGCTTTCAGCGCAGGCGCACCACTGGCGTGGCAGCGCTTACAGTCAAGCTCATCACTCACAGGAAGGACGACTTTTGCAGTTGCCAGCACAGTGCCACTGCTGTCTTTTGCCGTGACTTTTACAAGTGGATAGTAGTTCTTTGTCAGGTCATCATTATAGGGTGTAAGCGGCAGCCCTTCTGCCTTCCACCACTTCTCTTGGGTATCATAGGTGAGTGTTTGTGGTGTGGTGCTAGGTGTTTTGTTACCAAGTAATCCCACATCAGTCGCAAGATTAGACTGGGGGAAGAGTTTATTGCTAAACTCCCAAAAGTTCGTCTTGTCTGCACTTCTTGTGTTGGTCTTTCCGTCCGTGCCTACTGTCGATTCGTAGGTCAATGTGACACCTGAGGTTACCAAGTCTCCATTTTTGTCTTTAAGCTGTACATGCAGGTTATTAAAAGGAGGGAGCACTGAAAATACAGAAAAATCATTACCGTCCATACAGTGCATACCTAGGTCATTCCAGGCAGTAAGCATATACCCATTGGAAGTCGCAGTACCACCGCTACCTCCACCTCCCGTACTGCCTCCTGTGCCACCTCCATCACCACCAGAATTCCCTCCATCTTCACCATCACCGGTATCATGGTTTCCGTCTCCACTTCCTCCACCCGTATCACCGGAGCTTATAGCGTCACCTCCGTTGGAACCCACACTTCCACACCCACTCATGAATGCCATGGCGCACAACAGTGTCCATATCATATATTTTGCTTTCATTTTCATCTCCTTATAGTAGATAGGATATTCTAACTTCTGAAAATGAATTGAAAATGATTCGAAAATGAAATCTGAGAGTAGAGAAAGAAAGGCGTGTTATTCTGGAAATATCACACGCACTATCGTACCTTTTCCCATCTCTGATTTGATATCCAGATGAGCATTATGTAAATCGAGAATGTTTTTGACAATAGAAAGACCCAGCCCAAAGCCCTTGATCTTGCGTGTGCGTGACTGGTCTACCCTGTAAAAACGCTCAGTAATCCTCCCTAAATCCTCTGCAGGAATACCACTACCCTCGTCCTCTATAGCAAAAACAGCCCTCCCTGTCTCCATGCAGAGTGAGAGCTTTACGGTAGATTTCTCAGCAGAGTATTTTAAT
>JALVVQ010000140.1 GCA_027023325.1 Campylobacteraceae bacterium
GAGACGAAAGTTCTCTTTGAAAAGTTTCTCTTCTTTGTTTTTAAGTTTCTGATAGGTGCGATAATTGCTGTATATCTTGGTCCAGACATTGCCTTCTGTCTCTTTGGATTCTATCTCTTGCAATGCCGTTTTCAATGCAGACAGATTCCCTCGCGAGGACGCAGAGAGATTGGACTCATTCTGACTACCTGCTGCGCTTAGAATACCCGAGAAGAGGAAGATGAGTACGAGAGAAAGGTATCTAGTCATCCCACTTCCCCAAAGCGCCGCAGCACTTTTTTGACAACATTCGCTTCGATATCATCCCTCATCACATGTGTCCCCAATGCACCATTGGGCAGGATAAATTTGATCTTGCCTCTGTTGCTTTTCTTATCCAAAAAGAAGTGTTCATAAAACTGCTCTACATCCTTGATCAGATACGCTGTCGGCAATCCATTGTTTTGTAGCAGGTTCATCACTCTATGCGCCTCCGACTCCTCCAAAAGTCCCAGTTCCAGTGCCAGTGCATTAGCCATGATGATCCCCATGGCAACAGCCTCACCATGCAAATAGGTGGCATAGTTGGTTTCATTTTCTATCACATGTCCAAAGGTATGACCATAGTTGAGCACCGCTCGGATACCTGCTTCCTTTTCGTCCTGGTTGACCACCATGGCTTTGAGTGTCACGGAGCGTCGGATCATCTCCTTGATCACTGCCTCCTGTCGCAGATCATTCATCTCCAAGTAATTCAAAAAGTCACTGTCGAACATCACTGCCATCTTGACCACTTCGGCTACACCTGCTGCAAACTCTCTCTCAGGCAGTGTACCGAGAAAATAAGGGTCGATGTAGACAGCTTGCGGCTGATAGAAGGCACCGATAAGGTTTTTGCCATATGCGGTATTGACCCCTGTTTTGCCCCCTACACTGGCATCTACCTGACTCAGCAGTGTCGTAGGAATCTGGATAAAGTCGATACCCCGCTGATAAAGACTGGCTGCAAACCCCGTCATATCTCCGATCACCCCACCACCTAATGCGATCAAGAGTGATTTCCTATCAAACTTTGCCTCAAACAGTGCACTCAATATAGACTCTACCGTAGCAAGTGTCTTGAAGGTCTCACCATCAGGGATGGTGACGACTTCACTCTGTGGTGCATCTATCCTCTCCAGAAGCCTGTCAAGATGCAGGCTTGAGACAGTAGGATTGGTGACAATCGCCACTTTTCTGTCAAACTTCAGGCTTGGCAAAGCGCCGATAGTGATATCATAGTGTATAGGTTCAGAAGAGGTAAGCTCTATGGGCACGACTACCATGGTTGTCCTTCGATACCAAAAGAGATATTTTCTCTTTATTTTAACTTAAAGTCTATTAGAGGTGCCCTACTTTGATTGCAAATATCCCAATGAAGAAGTCGTAGGGTGGGTCACACCCACCACGCAGGGTACTCTGCATACAGTCACACTTTCGCCGAAAGGCTCAAAAAAACTATTTTACACATTAAGATTATCAGATAATATTTTAGCTATAATAAACCAATAACCAAAAAAGGAATAAAATGTTATCTTTTTTACCTCCTACACCATCAGAGATGATGGAGACTCTTAAAACCAAATTTAGACAACGCAGAAAAGTACTAGGCTACACCCAACCCGAACTTGCCTCTCGTTCAGGTGTGAGCCTTGGGTCACTTAAACGCTTTGAACGCTTTGGGCAGATTTCGTTGGAGTCGCTTTTGAAATTGGCTTTAGTTTTGGAGTGTTTGGGGGAGTTTGGGGCTTTGTGTGAAGGGAAGGAAAAGAGATTTGAAAGTATTGAAGATGTACTTTAAATTCAAAAGTATGACAATATGACATGTTTTTATCAAATTTGATTGATAGTTGCTACAATATATAAAAACTCTCACCACTGGCGAGAGAACTTTCTACGAAGGAAATAAATGCACGAAATAATTGCCAGCAAAGAAACAATACAAAATAAAATCTATACTGTACGTTCTATGCAAGCTACGCTTGAAAAATACAATGAAATCTTGAGGTGCCAAATTGGCACTTCAAGTGTCGTATACGATAGACGATAACAATGCGTAAAGCAATAGAGATATATCAAAGTGGAGAAATTGAACTTGATATATCTATAGAAGAAGAAACTATTTGGCTCACGCAAAAACAGATAGTTGAACTATTCGGCTCAAGTAAAGCAAATATTAGTGAGCATATTAAAGCTATTTTTCATAGTAATGAATTGGATAGAGGTGCAACTGTTCGGAATTTCCGAACAGTTCAAAATGAAGGCGGACGAGAAGTTACACGAAACTTAGAACATTATAATCTAGATGTGGTTATATCTGTGGGCTATAGAGTCAATTCTATAAAAGCCACTAAGTTTAGACAATGGGCTACTTCTGTACTAAAACAGTACATTAGAGATGGTTATGCCATAAACACAGAGAAGATTACCAATGAACGCTTTGTATCACTAGAGCAAGAGGTTCTTTCTCTTCATAATAAAGTAACCAATATTGATACAAAACTACAAGACAAATCTCTAAATCCAACACAAGGCATTTTCTATGATGGGGAAGTGTTTGATGCTTATGTGTTTATATCCGATCTTATTAAAAGTTCTAAAATATCCATCAAGCTTATAGACAACTACATCGATGAAAGTGTACTCACACTTTTTAGTAAAAATCAAAATATACAAGTCACACTCTACACAAACAACATCAGTAAACAACTCAAACTCGACCTCAAAAAGTACAATGCCCAGTATGCTCAGATAGAGGTCAAAAAACTTTCTGTCTCCCATGATAGATTTTTGATACTTGATGATACAGTGATATATCATATAGGAGCAAGCCTAAAGGACTTAGGT
>JALVVQ010000141.1:0-5311 GCA_027023325.1 Campylobacteraceae bacterium
TTTTTGTCGTCATTATAGGATTCGTAGAGCACACCGTCAAAGGTCTCAAATCCCTCTACCGTATTTTTTGCCATGCATTTCATATCTTTTCTGTGGGTGTAGGTGCACAGGGCATTGATGTAGGATTTTGCTTCAGCAGGGGTGGCTTTCAGGCTATATTTTTTTCTGTTTTCCTTGTCGAGCCAATCCATATTATCAAACTCTACCCAATCCAGACCCCAGTCTGCCATTTTGTCGATGCGTTTTTTCATGACAGACAGGATATCGGTCCCTACTTCACTGACAAAAAATTCACCAGGCCACTCTGGCCATGCCTTGGTGCTGAGATAGGGTTTAAGTTGATTGAAATCATCACGCCAATTTTCACCGGTTCCCGCAGAGATGTATCCAGCTACCTCGTTGTTGCGGGCACGGATATCGGTGATATGTGTGGTAACATTTTCTTCAAAAGGATCAACCAGTACATAGGCACGGCGTGCTTCTTGAAGAACCCCTTCGACTGTATCAGATTTGTAGTTTTCTTGATAGGCTTGGTTGTAGATCGGGATGGCTTTTTTGCCATGATACACTTGTGAAGATGCACCTCCACACCCAGCCAAAACAAAGGGTATCAGTAGTATATAGCTAGACTTCATGGTTGTGTACCTTTTGGTACTGATGGCTTACCAGTACGGTATTTGTGCCGTTATTATATCCTAAAATATATAATTAATATGGATTTACATAGAAGAGCAAAATGAAAAAATACAATTTTCCTAATAAAAAATCAGGTACAATACAAACAGTAGAGCAATCCTCTTTGCCATGGAAGGCAGAGACGTATCTAGAAGAGAATGGAGTAAGGAATGGAAAAACAAGAGAGACGCAAGGGAATGAAAAATCTCTGCTTCGATGATCAAAGTATTGATTTTGCACTCACTATTGTTGAGAAAGTAGAAAAGCCTTTGGAGCTTCTTTTTTATCTGATGCGTAGGGAGAATCAGCGTGCATTGGTGCTGATGCTTATCTCTGCTAATGATATTGATATGGATGCCTTTCTGCAAGAGAAAAAGCGTGATACTGATATTCTCTATAGGGTAGACGAGGCACATAATATCTATGCAATGATCTGCCAGGATACTCGGGTAGATGAAGGATACCATTTTGCTCAGAGGCTGCACCGTTCGCTTGAAGAGTTGGAGGCAAAAGAAGTCTATGTCTCTGAGGTGGAGATTAACTCTACAAATTATGAAGCCAAAGAGGTAATTTTCAGATTGATCGAACTTTATTTTAGGGCTGTTAATAGTGGACAGACGGGAGAGATAAACTTTTACGCTTTCTCCTAGCAGATTGGGTTTTGGTGTTGTTTTTGCGCACTAGGTTTTTATCTCCTGATTATCGCCATTAGCTCCGTATTCCCATAGTAGGAAAGTGCCCCCAATGTCACCCATGCTAAGAGCAGCAACAATATGTGCCTAGAAAACAGAGGTTTGATGACATGGGAAAAGCCTACTTCCTTCAGCGTCAGCACAAACAGTACCCACCCCCCGATACTACCTGCCAGTGCCAGTCCTGCCGCGCCCATAGGCTTCATGAGGCTTAGTGAGGCGATGACATTGAAGACCAAGGAAATCGTAGATATCTTGGCAGCTTTCATCTGACGGTGTGAGGCATAGAGGTACATGGAGAGGAGCTTGGAGAGCCCAAAGGGGATGAGACCCACCAGATACATCGCCAGCACAAAAGAGGTCTTGGCAGTGTCCTCCGCAGTAAATTTCCCTCGCTCAAAGAGTAGCCATGCAATGGGCTCAGAAAATGCAATACCTATGATAGCTGCCACGCTCAGTGCTGCGAGCATGAGCCAGAATGCTTTGGCCAGATTCAGGTAAGCCTCTTCTTCTCTACCGTGTACCAACGCTTTGGAGACAGAGGGAAACAATGCAGTAGAAGCAGCGATTGCGATAATGGCGAGGGGCAACTGAAAGACTTGATTGGCATAGAAGAGCGAGGAGATAGAGCCCGCTACCAGAAATGAAGCCAGCCAAGTATCCAAAAAGGCATTGATCTGAGGTGTAGAATTTCCCCAGATGGCAGGGATAAAGAGTGTATTGAACTTTTTGTTCTCACCTGCTACATCTTTGACTTTGCGGTATTTCCAGCCACCTACAAGCAGCGGCATGAGTTTGTATCGTGAGATACTCCATAGATGCAGCCCTACCTGCATGAGTCCACCGATAACGACAGAGATAGAGAGGGCGATGGCGACTTGCTTGGGATTGTCATTTCTGTAGAGCAGCAGGGCACCTATCATGGCAAAATTGAGCAATACGGTCGAGAAGGCAGTGGTGGCAAAATGCTCTTTGTACTGCAACAAGGAGCCCAAGAAAGTAACGATAAAGACCAGTGCCAGATACCAAAAAGTAACCGCCATCATAGGGGCAGCCTCGGCTATCTGTGCCTCACTCCAGCCTACGACGAGTAGACGGGTAAAAAATGCCGGAAAGAACGCCACAATAACAGAGGAAGCGGTAATAAAGAGCAGAAAACGCCGCAGAATAGAGATGGCAAAGACCCCTTTGTTGCGCGAAGCGACAAAAGAGGGGAGAAAGGATTGCAAAAATGCCCCTTCTCCAAAGATACGACGGAAAAGGTTGGGGAGCTTGAAAGCGACAAGAAACATATCACTATAGATAGACTGTCCCAGAATAGATGCCATAAGTAGATTTCTGACAAAGCCAGCAATACGGGAAAAGAGAATACCGAAGCTGTTGGTAAAAAATGATTTGAGTTTCATGATGCAAGTGTATCAAAAAAATATAAGATGCAGAGACCTTGATAGTCTTTATGAAATTAAAATATGACAATTTGACATATTTTTACCTTTTCTTTCAGAGAGTCGCTATACTGTCATATATTACTCTAAGGATGATCTATGATCGTAGGAATAGAAGGCACAGTAGAGCGCAAAGAACCCACTTTTGTCCATCTCAATGTAGCAGGATTGATCCATGAGGTGCAAATCTCCATCAACACTTCCAATGCTATACAGAGTGAAAAAGTCAAACTTTTTGCCACACAGGTGATCCGAGAGGATGCCAATCTTCTCTTTGGGTTTGTAGATCATGATGAGAAGCGGATGTTTGATACCGTACTCAAGATCAATGGTGTAGGCCCCAAGGTAGGCTTGGCGATCTGCTCCACCTTTACCCCCACCACCTTTGCCAAGATTGTCGCCTCCAAAGATGTCTCCATGCTCAAACGCGTCCCCGGTATCGGTCCCAAAGCCGCCAGCAGGATACTGGTAGAGCTAGCAGACTTCATCGTCAGTGGTGAAGATACTGGTACTGCAACCTCCAGCACAGATGCGATCATGGCACTGGAGTCACTGGGCTTCAAACGGACTGTGATAGAGAAAGCACTTTCTGGATGCAGTGGAGATACCGCCGCACTGGTCAAAGAGGGTTTGAAGAAGTTGCAGCGGTTGTAATGCTATGTTGGCTATGATTGCAGTATGAAAAGAGCATATACAACTATCATCATCGGAGCAGGAGCATCGGGGCTGATGCTGGCTTCTTTGCTAGAAGACAAGCACGATACACTGATCATAGACAGCAACATCAAAATAGGCGCTAAGATCGCGATCTCTGGTGGGGGCAAGTGTAACCTGACCAATGAGAGTGTGGAGGCTTCGAATTATGTTGGTGAAGCGTGGTTTGTGGAGAGTGTACTGAGCCGTTTTGATCAGGAGGCGGTATTGGCGTGGTTTGGTCAGCGTGGAGTGACGCCGCAGATCCGAAAGGATGGGCAGTATTTTTGTCAGAAGAGTGCCGATGAAGTGCTTTCCGTCTTTCATCGTGAGCTACGAGAAGTGGATTTTGCGATGCAGACGGTGGTGGGTGTGGTGAAAAAAGTGGATAAAGTATTTACCGTAGAGACGGATAGGGGAACATTTCTATCAGAGCAGCTGGTGGTTGCTTCTGGAGGGTTGAGTTTTCCTCGGATCGGTGCTTCTGGGGTTGGTCATGTGATTGCAGAGAGCTTTGGGCATGGCATGACTACCACGGCACCTGCTTTGGTAGGTTTTACGCTACAGCCAGAGCAGTTCTTTTTCAAAGCACTTAGCGGTGCTTCATTGGAAGTCCGGATCACGACTGAGGAGAAAAGCTTTAGAGGTGATCTGCTGTTTGCCCACAAGGGAATCAGTGGGCCAGCGGTGCTCAATGCTTCGTTGTATTGGGAGAAGGGGCAGATAGAGATTGATTTCTTGCCTGGTTTTGATTGGGGATTGCTTCAGGGCAAAAAACAGCTAAGTACGATACTCCCTTTGCCTAAGAAAATAGCAAAGGCCTTCTTGGATTACTTAAAGCTATCAGATAAGGCAGCTGAAAAACTTACTGACCCAGAGAAGGCACAACTCAAGACATTGCAGCACTATCGCTTCGCTCCAGCAGGCACTTTTGGGTATACCAAGGCAGAGGTGACCAGAGGCGGTGTCAAGTCCTCTGAGATAGACCCCTATAGCATGATGAGCCTCAGGGAGCCAAATCTCTACTTCATCGGTGAAGTATTGGATGTCACAGGAGAGCTGGGTGGACACAATTTTCAATGGGCTTTCTCCTCTGCATACTGTTGTGCGGAGATGTTCAATGGAGTGCTAGATGTTTAAAACCGTGGTCATACTCTTTATCACCGTAGTCTTTCTTCTGCTGGCATACAAGATACTCGTGGAGATCCAAAGCCCCAACCCTAACAAATCTATCATAATAACAAAAAAGCCAATAAAGAGAGCCACGCAACCAAAAAAAGCTACACACAAGAAGAAAAAATCTAAGCAAAAATCCTCTAAACATCATACTGTCCAACTGCCAAAAATGATTACCCATGTGGTAGAGAAAAATATCAAACCTTCCCCAACCGAAGCCTCTTTGGCTGAAAATATAGAAGCTATAGGTGGTAGAGTGGGTGATCCTGTCTTTATCCGTATCTTCAAAAAAGAGGCAGAACTGGAAGTCTGGATGATGCCAAAAGGGCAGCAGCAGTATCAGTTGATACAGACCTATCCTATCTGTGCATACTCCGGTGATTTGGGACCCAAGCTTCGCGAAGGCGACAAACAGAGCCCTGAGGGCTTCTACTATGTGACCAAGAGCCGACTCAATCCCAACAGCCGTTTTCATCTTTCTTTTAACCTTGGTTATCCCAATCGCTACGACAGGGCATATGGTAGAACAGGAAGCTTCTTGATGGTGCATGGAGATTGTGTCTCTATCGGCTGCTATGCGATGACAGACAGCAAGATTGAAGAGATCTATGAACTGGTGGACCAGGCATT
>JALVVQ010000141.1:5321-11975 GCA_027023325.1 Campylobacteraceae bacterium
GCATTGGCAGAAGGGCAAAAGATCGTCAGGGTGCATGCCTTTCCTTTTCGCATGACAGAAGCAAATATGCGTCGCTATAGCGGACACAAATGGTACCATTTTTGGGAAAATCTCAAAGAGGGATATGACTGGTTCGGGGTACACCATATGCCGCCAAATGTACAGGTAAAACAGAGAAAATATCTCTTTGATTAACCATCTATTAACTTTTAGCCTTAGATTAATGAAAATGCGGGTAGAATAGTTGTTTATTTCCGCGCAAGCAAGAAAAGGAACAAAATGATGAGAGTGAAATGGATAGGGTTGTTGGTAGCTGTACTACTTCTTGGTGGCTGTAGCGGTGTCGTACCTGGGTCCGGAAAAGCGGGATGGAGGTACTCACAAAAAAGCGACTTTCTTGATATACTTGCTGCGGACAAATATGGATCACTGTGTGAACTCAAGCCCATGTATGCACAATATCTTCAGACAAAAAATGCTTCACTACTCAACAAGCTGCTTGTGCGATATACAGAAAACCTCGCTAATAGCTGTATCGATATCGGTCGATTCAAGCGTGCAATCAGGGCAAAAGAGGCTGCCAAGATCAAGACCTATTTTGCAATCGAAAAACAGCATGTCTCCTCTGGTGCCATCATGTCTCAAATTTCAGCAGGGAAATCAATAGAGGAGATTCTGTCTCCTTATGTCCCCACTTCTCCACAGTTTTCCAGACTGCTGGATCGTTATCATGCGATGCGATCAGGCGGTCCCACAGAGAGCTTGAGAAAGATCAAGCTAAATCTCGAGCGTACAAAAATCATGAAGCAGGCTGCCTGGAGCACCTATGTCCTGATCAATGTTCCTGAATATAAGTTTAGATTTTTTGAAGGTGGGGTAAAGACAATGGAGTTTGCTGTGATTGTGGGTAAAAAAGCATGGCAGACACCTATTTTCAGCTCCACAATGAAGTATATTGTTAAAAATCCGACTTGGAATGTGCCTGATAATATCGCTAGAGCAGAGATTATTCCTAAAGTTCTTAGAAATTCTAGTACGCTCAAGAGAAAAAATATGGTAGTGCGTAGAGATTATAATATTGACTCTACACCTGTTAATCCAAAGAGTGTCAACTGGAAAAAGTATCTAAGTGAGGAGTATAAGCATCGAGAACTTCCTTATAAATTTATCCAAAAGTCCTCCAGCAGAAATGCACTGGGTACTGTGAAGTTTATATTTCCGAACCGCTTCTCTGTCTATATGCACGACACACAATCAAAGGGACTCTTTAATAGACAGACTAGAGCCTATAGCCACGGCTGTATCAGGCTACAGCAGCCCAAAAGACTACTGAGACATGTGATGGATAACTATACTGCTACACCGTATACGGAGCCAGTGAAAAAAGCAGGAAAGGTTAAGATGAGTTATGTGAATTTGACACAGAAAATACCTGTACATATCGCCTATTTCACGGCATATGTGGATGAAGGTGGTGCGTTGCATACCCTGAGTGATGTGTATGGTTTTGATGCCATGCAGCATATCAGAGGATTTGAATAGGCAATGGCAAGCAAACGTTGTTCTTACAAATCACATTCGTTTGATATCAGTTATGAACTGGTCAATCCAGCGGCAGAGGAGTCATTGCTCATTTTGCATGGCTGGGGAAGCAACAAAGAGATCATGAAACAGGCATTTGGCAAAAAAATTGCCGATTTCAAACATATCTATGTGGATATGCCGGGCTTTGGCAAAAGTACTAACGAGATGATCTTGACCACTAGAGATTATGCTGAGATTATGAAGCTTTTTTTGGCTGCACTTGGTGCGGAGCCAAAGATTGCCATGGGGCACTCTTTTGGCGGGAAAGTGGCCACGCTTTTGGCTACACCTTATCTGGTACTGCTCTCTTCAGCGGGCATCATCACAGAGAAGCCATGGTCTATCAAATTAAAGATTGCTACAGTCAAATTTCTCAAACCTTTGGGTATAAAAAAGATCCGGTCTCTTTTTGTGGCTCCTGACGCACAGGGTATGAGTCATGAGATGTATGAGACTTTCAAAAATGTGGTAGATGAGGATTTTGAAGCCTCCTTTGCCCAAAGCCGAAGCAAAGCGCTACTCTTCTGGGGAAAAGAAGATACTGCGACACCTCTGTATACTGGAGAGAGGATCGCTTCGCTGATGCCTAGGAGTCAGTTCTATCCGCTGGAGGGGGATCACTTCTTCTTCCTGCAACATTCAGGCTTTATTGAGCAGAAGATTCTCGAGTCTATTGATCCAACAAAATCCCTGTAATGCAGTTCAAGAAAACTATGAAACTACTCATTTATATCATATTTATCTCCATATCTATTCCGTTTTTGTTAGGTTTCTTCAATGGGGTTCATCCGCTCTTTGATTCGTTTTCTCACTTTAGAATCCATCTTCTCTTGATGCTTTTACCAGTTATGTTGCTTTTGGCGTTTTTTCATAAAGCAAAAAATAGAATCGCCTATTTTCTCTTAATAGCAATGGGCACATTTTATCTCTACTTCATCACCCAACCTTTTGTAGCCCAGACACCTGATAAAGAAAAAACAAATAAACTAAAACATATACAGTTCAATCTAAACTTTAGAAATAGGCACATGGATGAGGTGTTAAAGTATTTTGAAGAAAGCTCTGCTGATGTCATTACACTAGAAGAGGTTACCGTGCCACACCAGCAAGCACTTGGTAGTATCAAAGAGACCTATCCTTATCAGGCGTATTGTGAGTTTTACCCTGTGGTTGGGGGTATTGCCATACTCTCCAAGCATCCTTTTGTGCCTGAAAAATCTAGCTGTTTAAAAGGGAGAGGGTTACTGTGGACACAAATCCTTGTCAATCAAGAACCCATCAATATTGTCGCCATTCACACACTTTGGCCCTATCCTCATGGGCAACCTGCTCAAATACAAGAGATAAAATCCGTTTTTAAAGATTTTAAAGGCTTAACCCTCATAGCAGGAGATTTCAACGCTGCACCATGGTCATACTCTGTAGACCAGATAGCAGAGGCATCAAATACAAAAGTCATTGATGGTCTAAGATGGACAATTGACCTTAAAAAACAACTTCCACTTTTTCCAAATTTTAAGTTGCCTATTGACCAAGTTTTACTCTCAGATGAATTTCAAGTAGAGAAGATATTTGTAGAGAAAAGTTTAGGGTCTGACCATTTGCCTGTCGTTAGTACCATAAGGTACTGAGACTCGAAATTTCTGGGTAGGCATGAAGCTCACCCCTACATGCAAGCACCAATATATTATAATCATACAATAAAACACAGCAAGGCATTCTATGATCTTTCTTACTTTGGCAGGATATCTCTTCTTTATGCTGGCAATCAGCTACTATCTCATTACCAATCTCCAATGGTACAGCTATAAAATAGAACGGGTACTGTTCCATCACACCAAGTCTTGGTGGCATATCGTGTACTTTGTTCTTCCCTTTGTGCTTTATATGGGGGTCAACTATCTTGGTGGTTATGGATATATCGTGGCGCCATTGTATGTGATGCTTCTTTTTGTCTGGTATCGTGGTTTGGATAAGCCCTTGGTTTGGACGGGACGGGTCAAGCGTTTTGTGGGTGTTGTGCTTTTTGTGGCACTCTTTATTGCTTTGGCCTTTCAGACCTATTCGGTATTGATGCCACTTATAGTCGGCTATCTCTTTTCGACATTTTTTGAAAAAATGATGTTTAGTGGATTTAAAAAGCAGGCAGAAAAAAAGCTGAACAGCATAGAAAACCTCACTGTCATCGGTATCACTGCCAGCTATGGAAAGACCAGTATCAAAAACTATATTGCCCATCTGTTGCAAGCCAAATACCGCACCTATGCCACCCCCCGTTCTGTCAATACGCTGGGTGGTGTGATGAAGGATATCAATGATGATCTTCCCGCAGATACCCAAGTCTATGTCGTAGAGATGGGCGCCAGAGGGGAGGGGGATATCGCAGAGATCAGTACCTTTGTCAATCCTCAGTATGTGGTCGTAGGTAAGATTGGCCCTGCGCATATCGAATACTTCAAAACGATGGAGAATATTCGCAATACCAAAATGGAGATCATGCAGACAAACAGGCTCAAAGAGGCGTGGGTACACGAGAGTGCCCAGGTCAAAGCGGGAGCAGATATTCATATCTATGGTCCTGATATAGAGGATGTGGAGGCGACACTGGAGCAGACCAGATTTACGCTGGATGGCGTGCGATACAGTGCCTCGATTTTGGGTGCTTTCAATGCAATGAATCTGGCCGCAGCAGTGAAGGTAGCCAAGGCACTGGGTTTGAACAATGAGGAGATTCAGCAGGGGCTTTCTATGCTAGCACCTGTAGATCACAGGCTTCAGCGTATCGATGCCGGAGGCAAGGTAATTCTGGATGACAGTTTCAATGGCAATATCGATGGTATGATGGCCTCCTTTGATCTGGCAGCCACCCATGTGGGGCGAAAAGTAGTGATCACACCGGGTCTAGTAGAGGTGGACGAAGCGCTCAATATCCAAGTTGCCAAGCGTGCCAATGAGGTGTTTGATCTGGTGGTGGTGACGGGAGATCTCAATCTGGAAATATTCAAAAAATATGTAGAAGCGGATAAGCTCATGCATCTCTCTGCCAAGAGCGAGATGGAGACAATGCTGGTAGAGGAGACACGGGCTGGAGATTTGATCCTGTTTGCCAATGATGCACCGAGCTTTGTGTGACCCGTAGGTTCGATAAAATCGAACACAATGCACATAAAATCAACTTAGAGCTATAAGCCCTTCATTACCACAAGATAGATCTGATCCACCTCTGCATCATCGAGATGGAGTGTTTTTCCACTATTTAAAAAACTTTCAACTTTATGCTTCTCTAGAGCAGAGGCGTAGATACATTCTGGATGTGCTGGTCTAAAAGCTGCCATGAGTGAGATGCTCTCTTGCAGTGCATTGTCACAGATATAGCAGTGCGTGAGGGGAGACTGTCTTCCTTCGTATTGCAAAAGTGCCAGATAGCTTTCGCAGATGAGCCGCTTGGGATTTTGCTTGTCCCATTTTCTGGCTGCGTTGAGAAGTAGATCAAAATAGAAACTGTCTAGCTCCTCTGTATCCCTAAGGTGTGGCTCGAAGAGCTTGATGAATTGCTGCCAGAGCATCAGCCTGTTGCGTTCTCGTAACCAAGGAAATCCCATATGTGAGAGCCCACGCAATCTAGGCATAAACCCACTATCCTCTCCCTCTACCTCGAAGTCAATCAGATGACCCAACTGCAAGATAGAATGCCTTGCACCGAAGAAGCGATAGTAACTCCGTACGGAATGCTCTGCGAGGACAATAGCGATAGAATCTTCATTTTTGGCACGCCTGAGTGCTACGACAAACCCTTTCATATTCAAAGTATAGCACTTTAGTAGTAAAGCCTAGTGTAGTCATGCAGGTGTGTCAAAATGAAATTATTTTGCAATCAATTCGTCACTATTGCACGCTATTTATCTCTATTTATAGAAATTCATACTATACTTATGCCGTATCTGAATGATAACACTTTTTTAAAAGGAAGACATATGAAGAAAAAGATTCTGTTCAGCGTAGCAGCATTAACACTGACATCGGGCGTGCTTTTGGCACAAGAAACACTGAGGTTGATTACATGGAAAGGCTATACACCTACTGAGTTAGTCAAGAAGTTCGAGAAGGAGTCTGGGATTAAATTGAAGATCACCTATTCTAACAATGAAGAGATGATTGCCAAGCTCAGAGCTACTAGAGGTGGCGGATTTGACCTAGCGCAACCTAGCCAGGACAGAATTAGCTTCGTACAGAAGAAATTCCCTATATATCAGCCAATTGACTACTCAAAAGTTGATTCTGCACAGATTATCCCTTCTATGCTAGCAGCAGTGAAGAAAAACTCTGGTGTAGACGGCAAGGGTTATGCTGTACCATTCTGTTATGGTACAACTGGAATGATCGTCAATAAAAAAGAGGCACCTGAGGCAAATGACTGGTCTGATCTTTGGAATCCAAAGTATGCAGGAAAGATCTCTTATAGACTCAAGAGACCTATCCTAATCGGTGCAGCATTTGGTATGGGTGAAGATCCTTTTGCACTCTATGGCGACAAAAAAGCATACGCAGCATTGATCGACAGAGTCACAAAGAAATTGATTGACAGCAAGAAGCTGGTCAAAACTTACTGGACCAGTGGTGACACACAGGTAGCATTGGCAAAAAGTGGCGATGTCATCGTGGAGTCAGGTTGGGATGGTAAAGGATGGTCACTACATAAAGACAATCCGGATATCGACTTCATCGCACCAAAGAGCGGTGCACTTGGCTGGATCGACACCTTTGCAATTCCTGCAAAGTCCAAAAACATAGAAGGTGCTTATAAGTTTATCAACTTTATGCTCAAACCTGAAAATGCAGCTTACTTTACCAACAAAGAGGGCTATGGTACTGCTTCTGCGGGTGCAGATAAGTTTCTCAACGATGAGATTAAAGGAAACTTTGCGCGATCATTCAGCAAAGCAGATATTGACAATATCAAATGGCATCCACCAGTACCTGCTGGATTTGAAGCTATCGAGTCAAAAGCACTTGAGAGAATCAAAGCTGCCAACTAACAGTACGATAACTACCAGAGAGTTTCTCTTTGGT
>JALVVQ010000142.1 GCA_027023325.1 Campylobacteraceae bacterium
TAAAATGAATGGATTTAAGTCTGGTCACCGAGTCATAGACAAAAGGAGAGAGCGAAACCCCTCGCCCTGTATGCTTCACCCCTGTCCATGCCAGTGCCGGATCAAGATAATCACAACGGTTCATAAACACCGTACCTGTCTCTATCTGAGAGGAGAGTGCTCTAGCCGCATCTCTGTCTCGTGTCCAAATCGAAGCAGTCAATCCATACTTGCTGTCATTCATCAGTGCTACGGCTTCCTCATCTCCAGATACTTTCATGATTCCTACCACAGGGCCAAAACTCTCCTCTTGCATCACAGCCATAGTATGATCCACATCGACGAGTACATGCGGTGCCAGATAAGGCGTTCCTTCCTTGGATGCGGGGAAAAGAGCTTCGTCTATCAAAGATTTTGCTCCAGCTTCCATCGCTTCTCGAATCTGTTTACGCACATAGTCACTGGCGCCTGTTTTGACCATGGGACCTAAGTTCGTACCCTCCTCCAGTGGAGAGCCCAACTTGTACTGTTTGGTCTCTTCGACAAATTTTTCTACAAATGCATCATAGACATCCTCATGCACATAGATTCGCTCGATCCCACAGCAGGACTGCCCTGAGTTGAAGTATGATCCATCTACGAGATTAGACACGGTGCTTTCCAGATTGGCATCGGCTCTCACATAGGCAGGATCCTTGCCTCCTAGTTCCAGCCCACAAGGGATAAACTTGTTCCCCACTGCCTCCTGTACGGCAAAGCCTCCCTCTACAGAACCCGTAAAAAATACCCCATCGATGCGCTCATCCGCTAGCAATACAGCGGTTTCTTTATGTTGGATATGTAACACACTGAAGATACCCTCTGGCAATCCAGCTTCTTTCAATGCCTCAGCATAGCGCTCCGCTACCAGCGGTGTTTGTAATGAATGCTTCATGATCACTGCATTCCCTGCCAGCAGTGCAGGCACAAGTACATTGACCGAGGTCAGGAAGGGGTAGTTCCATGGGCTCAATATCGCTATGACACCCAATGGCTCCTTCTCTATACATCGCTCAAACCCTACCATCTCCTCAGGACAGTAAGACTCCAAACTCTCATCAGCGATCTCGAGCAGATATTCGGCACGCTCTTTGAAGCCATTGACTTCAAAGCCACTCTGAGAAATCGGTCGCCCCATCTGTTTGGATATCTCCTCAGAGATTTCCTCTTTATGTGAGACCAGGATATCAATAAAGTGTTGGATGATCTCTTTACGCTGCTTTAGTGACACAGAAACCCATGCCTTTTGGGCATCCTTTGCTTTGACCAGTGTATACTCAATATCTTCTAGTGTATGGTAGGGTTTTTCTATATAGACAGAACCATCTACAGGAGATATGGTTTTGAAATTTGACATTGTTTTTCCTTCTTGCTAATTGAACAGAATACTTCGTTAAAAGTATTCTCGGATAATACAACAGATACTACAATACCTGAAGTAGCACCCGAGAATATTTTTGTCTTTTTTGTGCAGGGCACGCACCCTACATCATATAATCTCGAAATAACGGTTTAGCTGCCAATCGGTGATCGCCTTGAGCTGTTCATTGGCTTCATGCTCACGGGTCATCGCATAGTGATCGACAAAGACATCTCCAAACAACTCTCTCGCGGCCCCTGAGCTTCTCAACCTCTGTGCCGCAGCATAGAGATCACGAGGAAACCCAAACTGATCAGAGAGCGTTACATCATAGGCATTCCCTACGATAGGCTCAGTAGGTTCAATTTTGTGCTCTATCCCCCAGAGTCCACTCCCTATCGCAGCAGCCAAGGCAATATACGGATTGATATCCGCTGCGGTGACTCGATACTCTACGCGTTGTGATTTGGCAGAGCCAGTAATCGCCCGCAAGGCACAGGTACGATTGTCCACACCCCAGGTCGCCTGAGTCGGTGCCCAGAATCCTGGTATCAATCGTGTATAGGCATTACAGGTAGGTGCAATCATAGAGAGAAGTTCTGGCATAAGCTTTTGCTGTCCACCAATAAAATGGCGCATAGCCTCTGACACGGTATCGGGCTTACTCTCGTCATAGAACAACGGTTTGCCCTCCTTGGTTGCAGACATATGCAAATGTCCCGACTGTCCAGGATAGTCATTGGAATACTTCGCCATAAAGGTCGCCATCATACCATTCTTTTGTGCCAATACTTTGGTAAAGGTCTTAAAGAGTGCTGCCTTATCTGCTGCACGGAGTAGATCATCATAGTACAAAGCCACTTCCAGCACACCTGGTCCTGTCTCTGTATGTATGCCTTCGATCTCCATATCCATTTCACGGCTTAGATCCATTAATTCATGATAAAAGTCTGCATGTACACTGTTACGGATCATTGAATAGCCAAACATATCAGGCGTAAAGTTTTCCAAGTCCCTGTAGCGTTTGTCACGAATACTCTGTGGCGTTTCATTGAATACAAAAAATTCAAACTCAGCCGAGGCCTTAAAGCTGATCCCCATCTCTTCGCCTCTTCTAATTACTCTCTTGAGCAGAGAGCGTGGCCCTACTTCCTTATGAATCCCACCTTGTGCAAAATCCAATAAAAATAGTATCGTATTACCTTCCAATGGCAACTCTCTACAAGTTGTCACATCGATATGACCTTCGGCATCTGGAAAAGCAGTCTTCCATCCTGTAATAGAGTCTTCACCATACAGTGCATCACTACTGTCCCAACCAAAAATCACATCACAAAACCCCAACCCCTCTTTCAAGGTTGAGATAAACTTCTCCCGATTGATATACTTCCCTCGCAGCACACCATCGATATCAGTGGCTGCTACTTTGATCTGCTGGATGCCTCTCTGCTCTACCAGAGCAATGGCATCTTCTA
>JALVVQ010000143.1 GCA_027023325.1 Campylobacteraceae bacterium
CAAAGGCTGCCATGGCATTGTCTACAAAGCGATCATTGATCGTCGCAACAAACTCATCGCCACTGAAATCCACCTCCGTGCCTGCCTCGATCAGTGCCCTGATAAATACTGCTGCTGATCCGTAGTTTTCCCTCCAGTTGACCACTGCATAGTTGGCCTGCAACACCAACTCTGCACTGGTTTGTCCACGATCTACGCGTGCGATACCGAAAGCGATCGGCTCTCTATAGCCCTCTGTGGCTTTGGTCTCTTCGACCAGTGTTTTAAATGCTTCTGTGGTAGTAATAGTCTCTATTGCCATGGGTAAATGCTCCTGAAAAATATGTAATAAAATGATAGGTGAAGGATTATACAGAATTTTATCTGAAATAGTGTAAAATCGCCCCCATGAAACACCTCAGGGGCAACAAAAAGAGATACTTTTCTCTCGCTATCATCGCCAGAGTCTCGACACTGCACAAACTGTGTCGACGCGATAGCAACCAACAGTACCATCAAACTGCCTTCAAGGTAGAAGAGTACAAGACCTCCCCTCCTGCCTAACTTTCCGCCTATTTTTATATCCAAAAACAACCGTAGGGGGCGATTGCTATCGCACCTTCCTATACCATCACACAAATACCTGAACTAAGGAACACCATGAAACAAACCACGCTAAGCCTGCTTGCTACCACCCTGCTGCTCTCACCAGCCCTCGCCACAGAAGAGCTCGGAGAGATCATCGTCACCTCAAGCACCAAACTGCCACAGAAGATCAAAAACAGCACAGCCAACATCACGGTCATCACTGCGGAGGATATCGAAGAACGGGGATACCAAAGTGTCCCCGAAGTACTAAGCCATACACCCGGATTTTCCTTTGCCTCCAATGGGGGCGCAGGGCAAACCAGCTCGGTCTTTATCAGGGGGCTCAGCAGTGACAACCTCCTCATCCTGCTGGACGGCATACCACTGACAGACTACACCCAGCCCTCTGCTGCCGCTTCACTGGAGCATATCTCTCTCAACTCCGTAGAAAAAATTGAGATTACCAAAGGAGGTCAAAGCGGCATCTGGGGTGCTGGGGCTGCTGCTGGTACGGTCAATATCATCACTAAAGGAGGGGCAAAAGATCAGGGAAGCATCTCCCTACAGGCAGGCTCTCATGGCACCAAAGGCATCGGCATCGATCTCTCCAAAGTCTTTGAAGGCGGCGCACTCTCTCTGGGAGCACACCTGCTCGACACGGATGGCATCTCTGCACTTGCTCCAAGTGATGCCGAAGAAGATGGATATAGAAACAACAATTACTATCTCAAAGGCCACTTTGATCTGGACAACTACAGTCAGGTCTCCTTCTTCCTGAGAGGTGACCACGGTAAGTATGACTTCGACAGCAGCAGTGCTGAAGACACAGACTCTCATGGTGACAGCGAACAGAGACTCTATGGTATCGGCTATCGCTATCAAAAGGAAGCTCTTTCCATAGATGCCAAAGTAACACATCGCACAATAGACAGAGGGCTTGTCGGGGCTGGTACCTGGGGGCCATGGACTTATGATACGACGGGAGAAAGTACGCAATACACCATAACAGCGGGCTATCAGTTCAGTGATAAGCACAGCCTAGCACTAGGTGTAGAACACAACAAAAATGAAGCGCGCACTGACAGTGGGTTTGGTCCCAGCAGTGCACAATTCAAAAACAGTGCAGTATTTGCAAGCTATACACATACTGTAGCCGCACTACTGGGTGCGGACACCACTTTCAATGCAGTACTCAGGTATGACAAATTTGACCAGTTTGACAACAAAGCTACCTATCGTTTGGGTATCAAAAGAAACTGCAACGCCTTAGCAGGTTTGCATACCGCAGCAAACCTCTACACGGGGTACAAAGCACCAAGTCTCTATCAGTTTAGCAATGCTTCTACCCTGCTAAAGCCAGAAAGCATCAGAGGTTATGAGCTCTCGATAGGCTATAAAAAATATATTAACCTCACCTATTTCAGCAACGAAATTCAGGATAAAATCGATTACAGCTATGACCCTGCTACCTTCACAACCAACTATTTCAATAGTGGTGATGGTGTCAAGACCACAGGGTTGGAGCTCAGTGGGGAATATGCCTTTGGTGACAGTGGCGTGATCCTTGGCGGCAGCATCACCCATATGTTTGATTTCCAAGATGACAGTGGTAAAGATGCGCTGCGTATACCCGAAAACAGTGCCACACTCTCTCTGGACTACTATTTCAATGAAGCATCTCATGTCGGTGTCATTGCCAACTATGTAGGCAAGAGAAGAGACCTGGACTACAGTGTCTATCCAGCATCTGATGTAGCACTCAAAAGCTATACCACCGTAGATCTTACCTACAACACCCAATTCAATGACCACTTCAATCTCAGTGTCACAGCCAAAAACATCTTTGACAAAAACTATGAGACAGTCAAAGGCTACAGCACAGAGGGACGCAGCATTTATGCTACAATGGAGTACAAGTTTTAGGAAGTAGAGCATAAAACCATGATGGCACAACCACTATTCACTACTCACTATTCACTATTCACTATGTTCGTCCAGAAGGGGCGAACATGCTAACCCTCCACCCCGCCTGGTATCTCCGATATAAGTTTTTCAATTCTCTATTCCTGGGGCTCAGTGTGGGCGCGATCTTTACGATCTATGCGCCACTCAAACCTTCGATCTACTCTGTCGGAGGTATTGTCCTGGCAGTGGGCATGCTCATGATCGCCAGACTCTACCACAAAATACTGACGATTGCATGGTTTTACAGGATTTCACTGGGAGTGGAGTTGGTATTGCTTGGGGTAGTAGGGTATTTTCTGCTCTTTCCTTATACC
>JALVVQ010000144.1:0-2080 GCA_027023325.1 Campylobacteraceae bacterium
CCATATGGTTAGACATCGCACTATAGCCTTGATCCTCCTTGGCTTTAAGTGAGGTGAAGATAACAGCATAGTAAGGCGGCTCCGGGGTTTGGGCAAACATTAGGCTTTCTCCTGCAAAGATTCTGGGTTTGTAGGTAGTAGGGTACCATTTTTCATCTTATAGACTCTGTCGGCGATCAGTTCACAGTCTTCTGTCTCATGGGTGACCATAATGGTATGGAGCCCCTCCCTTTGTGTGATGGTTTGCACGAGTGAGAGCATTTCCAGCCGGGTTTTTCTGTCTAGTCCGCTAAAAGGCTCATCTAGCAGAAGGATAGGCTTTTTTCTCAGCAGTGCTCTGGCCAATGCCACACGCTGCTGCTGACCACCGGAGAGAGCAGAGGGGAGTTTATCTAGGTGCTCTGCAAGCCCCATCTCTTCCAAAATTTCTGATATTTTCTCATCCGTTTCGGGTGTACTTTTGCCATGAGGGCTGATACCAAGCAGAATATTTTTTTTGACACTGAGGTGTTCGAAGAGATTATGCTGTTGAAAGAGAATGGTGACAGGTCGCTTCTCGATAGGCAGAGCTAAAAGTGCTTCTGAATCCAACAGAATATCGCCCGAATGAGGTTCCAAAAATCCTGCGATAAGATCGAGCATGGTTGATTTACCGCTACCACTTTCGCCAAGTATGCCTACAGTTTCCCCTTTGTTTGCTTTGAGTGAAAAATGGTAGGGGCAGGGAGTACTTTTGGCGTGGTATGTGTAAGTGAGTCCATCGATTTTTAGCACTGGATTCTCCCTGTGTCTTTATGGGTATGACATTATAGCACTTTATGTGCGTTTGCCAAAGAGTCTGGGCACTCCCATAAAGATCCCAAGCACCAACAACATCAAAATCAGTGCCACACCTGCCGCATCCGTGGTGCGGTAGGAGCCCATGAGCTGGTAGAGGTACCAGGGCAGAGTGGTGATCTCATCACTGCCAAAGAGGGCGATGACTCCCAGATCTCCCAGAGAGAGCGCAAAAGAGAGTGCAAAGATATAGCCGATGGAAGTACGCAGGTAGGGGAGCTCTATATATCGCCAGCGTGTCAGAGGTGTGAGCCCCAAGGTGAGTGAGAGTCTGTCGTAGCGTTTGGCTGTTTTTTGCATAGCAGGTACGATGACAGAGAGTGCAAAAGGCAGGCTCATGAGCACATTGGCACTCAGTACGGCACCCGTAGCCCAAAGCAACAAAGGCGCCTCAAACTGCTGCGAGAGCAGAAAAAACCCAAACCCCATGATCAGTGAAGGAATGGCAAGGTAGAGATTGCCACTGAATGATACAAGAAGCCCCAAGAGTTTACTACCTCTTGCCCTTGACATCCTCTCTGCTAGCTGAAAAGTGCGTCTGGCATCACTCAGCATCAGTGCAAAGAGTACCGTCAATATAGCAGAGACAGTCGCGATGATAAGGCTAGTGATCAGCGAGCGGATAAAGAGTGGTCGTGTGAGGATGCTGTCATAGTCTGCACCGATACCATCAGCGATCACAGCAAGCAGGGGCAGGACAAACGCTGCTGCCAGCAGAGAGATGATGCCGTACTGTAGCAAGGTGGTGTATCTAGGTTCTTTCCATGTGACAGATGTGCTTGCTTGCTTGAGATTGCCAAGCCCTGTGCGAAGGTTGGAGGAGAGTAGTACCAGAAGGGTGGAGATCGATAGCTGGATGAGCGCAAGCTTGAGTGCAAAAGTGATATCAAAGTCTATCTTGACTGCCTCGTAGATAGCGACTTCAAGTGTATTGTATGAAGGAGACCCGCCCAGAATCAGCACAATGGCAAAGGAAGTAAAACAGAGTAGAAAGATCGTTGCAGCAATACTCGTCACAGTTGATCGCACGGCTACCCATTCTATGAGCCAGAATCTCTGCCATGCAGAGAAACCAAGGCTTTTGGCAAGCCGGTATTTTTCTACGGGAATAGACTCAAAACTGTGCAAGAGTGACCTCGAAGCAAAAGAGGCGTTGAGGTAGACATGGGCGATCAGGATACCGCTCAACCCATAAAGCCAGCCGCCAAATGAGTGTCCGGTAAGTGTGAGCAAGAGATGATTG
>JALVVQ010000144.1:2090-2846 GCA_027023325.1 Campylobacteraceae bacterium
GCCCAGGATCGTGACAAGACCAAAGACCACGATCAAGGTAGGCAGCACCAGCGAAGAGGAGAACAGCGCCACAAGCAATGACCGCCCTCTAAAATGACACTGATGTGCCAAGCTCCAAGCAAGTATCATGCCGAAAAAGAGGGAAAGCAGTGTAGAGAGTGTGGCCTGATACAGCGTGAAGCGCAGCAGCCCCAGGATACGCTCATCAATACTCGAGAGTGTGTCTCCAGTGGAGAAGCGGTAGAGTGTCGCAAAGAGCAGCAGCGCAAAGAGCAGCAGTGCTGTGGCTATCCCCAATCCGGGAACCACCGAAGCCCTCCATCGCCACAGCTGAGATTTCATGGTTATTTGGCAATCGCTTCGAGCCATTCATTTATCATGGATTTTCTTTCTTTTTCCACCTTTTTGCCATCCATAAGGAGCATTTTGGAGGGGACTTTCAGCCCAAGAAAACCTTCAGGGAGTCCTTTCTTTGTCTTGACGATAGGATAAGTCCAGTTGGTAGTAGGAATAATGTCCTGGAAGGTATCAGAGAGCATAAACTGTAGGAATTTCTGTGCGAGTGCTTTGTGCTGGCTGCTTTTGAGCATGGCTGCTACTTCTATCTGTCCATAGTGCCCTTCTTTGAAGTTTGCTGAGAGATAGTTGGTCTTTCCTTCTGCGATGATGTGGTAGGCAGGGGAAGTAGTGTAGCTCAGTACCATATCTGCTTCGCCTTTGAGGAAGAGTCCGTAGGCCTCAGACCAGCCTTTGGTG
>JALVVQ010000145.1 GCA_027023325.1 Campylobacteraceae bacterium
ATGCTTGAATTATCTTCTCTTCATCCCCTAAAACACCATTGTCTCCAGCATGAGGATTGAGCCCTAATACGGCTACTGTCGAAGTGGGTTTAGCAGTATGGTGAAAATCAATTAAAAATCGTGTTAAATCTTTTTCGTTGATAGCGTGTGCTACTTCTTTGAGAGGAATATGCTCGGTATAGAGTGCCACATACATCGCGTCGCATCCCAACATCATGATGGCCTCAGCATCAAAGAAGTCGCGTAGCGCATCGGTGTGACCTTTGTATCCGATTCCTGCCAGCTCCCATGCCTTTTTGTGGATAGGGAGAGTGCAGAGTGCGTCGACTTTTTTGTCGCGAGCAAGTTTTACAGCTTTTACAAAAGAAGCATAGGCATAGATACCACTTTCTTTGCGTATCTCTCCGGCTTGGATCTCAAAACAGGGAGCAATAGACTCTACGGTTTCAAAGTCGTCAGGAATTGTGAGCTTAAGTTTGGAAGCAGCCTGCGTAAGCATCTCTTGGTCTATACAATACACAGGTCTGACTCTTTTTGAGACAGCTTCATGATTTTCCAATGCAAGCTGGATACCTATGCCGTTTAAGTCGCCTATGGATATAGCTACTTTTTTTTTCATAATTACCTTCAAGGTGCGGTTGCCACCACACCTTTTATTTAGAATTCAATGTGAAATTACATATATTATAAAAAAGCTCAAGGTGCTGTGGCAACAGCATCCTACAGGAATATACTAACGTATCAGCAGTGCTTTGAGATCTAAAATTGCCTGCTCTAGGCCACTAAAGACAGAACGGGCGACAATACTTTGTCCGATGTTGAGCTCTTCAATCATTTCAATAGCAACAATATCGGAAACATTATGATAATTGAGTCCATGCCCGGCCGCCACTTTGATACCAAGTTCTGCCGTGTCACAGCTGAGCTTTCTCAGGTTTTCCAACTCCTTATCAAGTAGTTTCTTGAGTGTATTTCTTGGAAGCTCAAGCTGAGGTATAGTATAAGGTGTTTTCTCTAATCCACTATAGAGCATGGCATAGATATTGGCATACTTACCTGTATGAAACTCTACCCATTCTACGCCTAGTTCTTTGGAAGCATTGACTGCCTGAGTAGTGGGATCTATGAAGAGCGAAACTTCAATTTCCTCTGCCTGGAGTCTCTCGATGGCATGCTTAAGTCTTGGTTGTTTGCCTGTCACTGCCAATCCGCCTTCTGTCGTGACCTCTTCTCGTTTTTCCGGTACCAATGTAACACGGTGAGGACGAAGTCTGCAGGCAATGTCTATCATGTCTGAGGCAATGGCACACTCGAGGTTGACAGGAAGGCTTGAAAGTCTAATAATATTTTCAGCATCAAAATCCTGCATATGTCTTCTGTCTTCTCGTAGATGAATGGTAATTTGGTCTGCTCCTGCACGTTTGCAGATACTCAACGCGTCCATAGGGTCGGGGTCTGCAATTCTACGTGCCTCTCTCAATACGGCAATATGATCGATATTCACACCCAGTTTCATCTCCACTCCTCATTATTGACAACTATTATACTGATTATATCGCA
The DNA here is from genome assembly GCA_027023325.1 of Campylobacteraceae bacterium. Taxonomy (GTDB): domain Bacteria; phylum Campylobacterota; class Campylobacteria; order Campylobacterales; family Sulfurovaceae; genus JAAXPZ01. Next base: position 1,561 of record JALVVQ010000145.1, read on the forward strand.
AGTGACTTGTAGACGACTTATTAATTTAGATGGAGTTTACACAGAAGAAAGAGATATGATATGCAAGTTGAAACCAAGAAACCATACATCAGCACAGTATTTGACACTTGTGGCTTTGTGGGGGGGGTACTTGGCCACAAGATACAAAATATTGTGCTGGTATATAATCTCCCAATTAAAGAGATGTCTTTATATTGAAATAAAATGATGACATATAGGGAAAATTATTTAGCATAAGGCTACACAGGCAACCCGGTAATCTTTCTATTGACAAGACCCATGGACTTTTCATTCTTGCTTCGCAGCAAGTTTGGCTTTTTCTGTCATCAATGAGGAAATCATAGCATAGAGACACTAAGAGAAGCATAAAGCATAGAATTTTTGATAATAGCATGTGTTCTTTCTCCCAAACAAGTTGTTACGGACATTATGGTAAAATCCTTCCACTACGTTTAGAAGGTATTAAAATGACAAAAAAAACAATAAAAAAAGCAGTTCTCGCTTATTCAGGAGGACTGGATACAAGTATTATACTTAAGTGGCTTCAGGATGAGTATCAGTGTGAAGTGGTGACCTTTACCGCTGATTTGGGTCAAGGCGAAGAGGTGGAGCCTGCTAGACAAAAAGCATTGGATCTGGGGATCAAAGAGGAGAATATTTTTATCCTTGATCTCAAAGAGGAGTTTGTTAAAGACTTTGTTTTTCCGATGTTTCGGGCCAATACGATCTATGAAGGAGAGTATCTGCTGGGTACCTCTATTGCCAGACCGCTTATCTCTAAAAAACAGATAGAGATCGCTCATGAGACAGGAGCTGATGCAGTGAGTCATGGTGCGACAGGCAAGGGCAATGATCAGATCAGATTTGAATTGGGATATCTAAGTCTTGATCCAGATATCACTGTAATCGCTCCTTGGAGAGAGTGGGATCTGAATTCCAGAGAGAAACTCTTGGCATATGCTCAGGAGCATGGGATAGAGATAGACAAAAAAGGCAAGAAGTCTCCCTATTCAATGGATGCTAACCTTTTACATATTTCGTATGAAGGCATGGTGTTGGAGGATCCAAATACAGAGCCGGAAGAGGATATGTGGCTCTGGACCAACTCTCCGGAAGAGGCACCAGATAGTGCAGAGTATATTACGATTGGCTATGAAAAGGGTGACCCAATCAGTATCAATGGCGAGCAGATGAGTCCTGCAACAATTCTAAGAACGCTGAATGAATATGGCAATAAACATGGCGTCGGTCGTATCGATATTGTAGAGAATCGATTTGTTGGTATGAAAGCCAGAGGATGCTATGAGACGCCAGGCGGTACGATTATGCTTAAGGCGCACAGAGCAATAGAATCTATTACTCTGGATAGGGAAGAGACACACCTTAAAGATGAAATGATGCCTCGTTATGCAAAACTAATCTATAATGGTTTCTGGTGGTCTCCTGAGCGCGAGATGCTACAGGCTGCGATTGATAAGACTCAAGCGCATGTTACAGGAGAAGTAAGGCTTAAGCTTTACAAAGGCAATGTGGTCGTAGTAGGTCGTACTTCAGAAAACTCTCTATACAGCGAGGAGCATTCAACCTTTGAAGAGGATGAGGTCTACAATCAGAAAGATGCTGAAGGATTTATTCGTCTCAATGCCCTGCGGTTTGTGATCGAGGGGAAAAAGCAGCCGGGTAGAAGAGCACACGATGAGGTAGAGGTCTGCAGAATAGAAACAGGCTCTGTCACCGTTTGCGAAAAGATTAAAAGATTTTTTGGTTTCAGCAGCAAGAAATAGTTGGCTTTAAAAGCTAACTATTTCTTACCGAAGGAGCATTTCAGCCAATGCTTCTTTTCCAATATCGAGACCCACTGTTATGCAGCAATGGGATCTGTCAGAGGGCTTATCGCTAAATACAATAGGGGTAGCACCTGTATCCTTGACGAACTCAGCGACAAGGCAGTCTGCGTCCATGATACTTTCATCCATAAGGACATATTGATAGCTTGTATTCTGTATGATACCCAGAAACTGGTCTTCATCTTTCACTATATCCACATCGTAACCAAGAGTGACTAAGATTTTTTTGTAAATTTTACTTGTGAGTGGTGATTTTTTATAAAGAAGGATATGCCCATTGCTCAATAGTGGAACTATTTTTTCTTCATTGGAATCGTCGTAATTATCTCTTTTTAACTGTTGCCCTTTTTTGTCAGTACATAAGGGATTCAAAGATTGCATTCTTCTCTTTGTGTTCTCTTGTTGTGGTATCCTGCCGTGTGAATTTTTAGCAGATATCTCTACATTTTTTTCTGTTTCAGCTGTTGTATGTACACCAAATACATCCGAGAGATTTTTGGGAGAGTAGATTTCTAGTAGGAATTGTACCTGATCAATATTGATAGGTTTAGAGGTGTAGTCATCCATGCCTGCTTTGAGATACTTTTCTCTGTCTCCTTGTAGCGCGTTGGCTGTAAGAGCAATAATAGGAATATGTTTGAGCCCACTAGATTTTTCAAAATGAAGAATTTGCTCGGTAGCATCGATGCCACCAAGTACAGGCATTTGTATGTCCATAAAGATAATATCATAGTCATTCTGCTTTCTAAGATTGACAGCCTCTTCTCCATTGTTTGCCAAAGTGACGGTTAATCCAAAATCAGTGAGAATTTTCATAATGAGCTTTTGATTGATTATATTATCTTCTGCTACCAATGCGTGCATCTCACTAAAGAACTTATTTTTAGAAGCTTCTTCTTCTATGTCTTTAGTTTTTACAGAAGTGACTTGTGTAACCTCTTCCAGAAGCTTTGAAATCTTGCTGAAGTTGATGGGTTTATAGATAATTTTTGTAAGACGACTTACTACCTCTTCAGACTCATTTTTAAGATGGCTTGATGCAAGAAGAACAATTTTAGTGTCAATATTAACCAAATTGGAAAGTTCATTTTCTCTTTGCGTATAGCGTTGGTCAATAAAAAGAAGTTCAGGAAGGAACGATTTATCAAGAGTGTAGATACCTTCACCATAATAGGTCTTCAATGAAATACCAAGGAAAGAGAGGTATGCTTCCAAGTTTTTGTCCACCTGTCTTTTGATATCCTCTTCCGGAAGCAATAATCCTACTGTCAAATCTGGATAGGCAGTAGGTAAACCAGCCTGATCCTCTTTACTTCGTTTTTCCATCTCTAATGTGAAATAGAAAGTAGAGCCTTTCTCTGGTATACTTTCTATTTCTAATTTTCCACCCATATGGGCAATGAGTCTACTGGAGATAGCCAACCCTAATCCAGTGCCACCAAATTTTCGACTGGTACTTGAATCAGCTTGTGAAAACTCCTCAAAAATTCTACTCTGCTGTTCTTTTGTGATGCCCACACCGGAATCTTTGACAGCAAATCTTATTTTTGCTTTTTTGCTGTCTTCAGATACTTTTTCAATAAATATATTGATCTCACCATTTGCACTAGTAAACTTCACTGCGTTACTGATAAGGTTTGTTAAAATCTGTGAAAGCTTGGTGGGATCTCCCCGTAGTGTAGAGGGAAGATTAGGGTCAATATAGGCTCCAAATTCAATATTTTTCTGTGCCGCTTTTGCTCCATATGATTCGATAGCAGATTCAAATCGCTCTCGAGCACTAAAGGGGATATTCTCAAGTTCCACTTTGTCTGCTTTAATCTTGGTAAGATCGAGAATATCATTTACAATATTAAGAAGGTTTTCTGAACTGTCTTCAATAACATCTATGAAATCTTTTTGGTCAGTGTTGAGCTCTGTTGCTTTGAGGAGCTGAGTAAATCCAACGATACCATTGAGCGGTGTACGAATTTCATGTGACATATTGGCAAGAAAAAGGTCTTTTGCCTGGTTGGCTTCCTTGATGGTGTTGGCAAGAAATCGATAGATTTCTGCTTCATCTCTCTTGTCAACAATGACCCTAAGCTCTTCTCTCTTTCGTTTGTTCAGATCAAATTCAATATTTTTAAGTGTCTGTTCGAGAAGCTCTTTATCTCTGCTGATATTTCTGTAGATACCCAGCAGGACAAGGAAAAGAATGAGTAGCAAGAGCGCACCGAGTCCGTACTGGATTGCACGATTCCTGATGCCTTCTTCTCGTGACGAAAAGCTCTCACTCAGACTGGAGAGTAAAATCTTTTTAATAGCATGGGTATGATTGAGCTTGGCAGTTAGATCCTTGATCCATTGCTCTTGGGTGATATCGTATGCACCATCAACGGCGCCTTTGGCGACAGAGACTCTGTTGGATACAATGCTTTGGCTAATTTTGCTATCTTGAAGTAATTTTTTTATTTGTGGATAGATAGCGGAGCGCTTATGTTTGGAGATATCCGGAGTGACTTCCTTGCTCAATATGGATTCCCACAGTGACAGTTCGGTATCAGTCATGGGTTTTTTTCTGTTGAGCTTAAGTGCGATAAAGCTTCTCTCTAGGGATTCAATAGAGGATTGCTTGGTGAATTCTTGGTAGGTTTGCAAGAGTGTCTGCATTGTCTTTGATGGAAACTGTTTGTTGATATCTTGGAGTATTCCAGAGATAGCATCGTTGCTGTTTTGATAGTAAGAGTCAAAAAAGATATCTTTATGGTCTGAACTTAGGGTATCCACTTTGGAGCGAGCATGACTCAGCGTATCGCCAATTTGTATAAGGTATTTTTTGTAAGGTGCAAATAATGTATTGTTCTCAGCCAAATTTTTAATCTCATTGAGAATTTTATCTGTAGCTGCTCTACTGATTTTGAGTTGCTTGCTATTGCTGGATGCTTGCGCATCAGAAGCCATCTGCATGGCACTTTTGGTCTCCTCCTCCCCTATTTTCTTTAGAAGAGCAGAGGACTTTCCCATAAAGGTGGTGTAGTTAATTTTGTTTTGCCCACTGGAATATGCGGCATAAGAGAGATATGTCTGGTATGATAACCAGCCTATAACGATCAATAATGGCAAGAGAATAAATAGCAGAAGTAACTTTTGTTTGGATGCTTTCATGATAGATTATTCTCCTTTGGCATGATGGATAGCAAATTGATCCAGTATATTCTGCATACCATTGGTTGAAAGTATGATGATGCTAGGCACTTTTAGTGAGTTTATTGTCTCAAAATAATGCTTATTGCTATTCCATAGCTTGAATACTTCACTCTTTTTTGTATTTAGTTCTTTGGGATAAGCATATTGCCGAATGATATCCATATCCTTTTCGGTCAGTATGATAGTTTGTTTAAGCTTCTCGTTAATCATTACTTTGTTGATGTTGGATTCCAAAACCATATAGTACATAGCAAGTTTTTCAATTAGATATTCTATATTTTTATTTCGTAAAAACATTTTATCCTCAAAAGAGAAATTATAGGTAACGGATGTAGCTATTTTCTCTGCTCCTTCCGTTAATGCTTCACTGAAATCTAGCACTTCATTAGCACTTTCGGCAGTTGGTTTTTCTTTTAATAATGTTTTGATTTGTTCTTTTTCGTAAGCAAAAAAATCTAAGATTCCTTTGATTTTTTCTTTCTTTGTGTTAAGTGCAATTGTTCTTATGTTTTCCTCTAGTTCCAGGATGGACTTTCTCACTTTCTCTTGCGCTGTAGTATTCTGATTGGGGTAGATATAGGAGTAGAGGTAGTTTTTTGTAATATTTTGTGTAAGATACTTGATGCTTTTGGAGGCTTCAAGTATTTTAATGTCACTTAGGGTAGCTGCCGATATAGAGAGTGAAAAGGTGCTGATTAGCAGAAGAGAGGTAAACCACTTCATTGGGAAGCCTTATCACTTGCCATGATCTTTTCCATATCAAGCTGATAGGATCTAGTAATTTTAGTAAGGTCATTTGTTGTCTTGAAAACAATAAACGGTAGTCCGCCTTTGTCTATATCCAAGTAGAATTTGTAGACAATACCCCATAATCTTTTTGCTTTGGTCATTTTTTGGTTCATGGCTACAGTGTTTTGGCTGAACTTTGCCATACTATCAATATATTTTTCAGTAGTATCAACCGTGTCTTTCATGAGATTAATGGTGTTATCGTCTTTGATACCTGCCTGATAGGCCATATAGTATTTGGCTATTGATTCAAAATTGATACTAATGCCACTGATATATTTATCTTGTATATGAGAAGATTTTTTAAGGTCGTCTGCAATGAATTTAGCCCCTTCGAGGATTGTTGCGCTCAGATCAAGTATAATTTGTGCATTATCCAAGCTATAGGGTTGCGTTATGAGGTCTGCAAGCTCATCATAGCTCATTTTCATAAAGAGCAATAGATTTTTATTTTTTTCGTCATTGATAGACTGATCTAGAATTTCGTAAGCTTTGAGAAATTTTTCAGGTACCTTTTTGAGTTCTGCAGAAGACTGTCTGACCGCCTCATTATTTCCTTTATAGAGGTAAGCTTTTGTAAGCCTTTCTGCATAAAAACCAGTACTGTAGGCAATTTGTGTCAATTTTAGTTTTGCCGCTTTTTCACTGCTGCTAGTTTTTGCTTGAGTTACTTGTGTTATAAGTAGTGCCATAGCTATAAATAGTAGCTTCAGTAAGCTGCCAAATCTCTGTCTCATCGTAATCTCCTTGAGTCTATTTATGTTTCTAGATTCCGTATTGATTGTAAAAACTATCTATCACATAGGTAATTATAGGTGCTAAAAATAAAGATACTCTTAAAATGGGTGTTTCTTTATTGTGAAACTATTTGCTACCTATTATTTTGTATAGGTGTACCCTGCTGCTAAGATCTTAATTTTAGAAGGTCTTGGGTCAGCAGGAAGCACTTTATGCAGTGTAGCATAAAAATGTCAAATTTCGTAAAGCCTGATAAGACTCTCTGTCTTTGCCTTGTGTCCAAGCCATTCCTGGTAAAGGTTGCTCATCTCTTTGGCCCCACCACTGGCAAGTATGGTCTCTTTGTAGCCTTTTGCCCGTGCTTTGTCAAATCCGTTTTTCTCATCCAGACAGTTAAAGAAGGCATCGGCACTGAGTACCTCCGCCCATTTGTAACTGTAGTAGCCAGCAGCATACCCCCCTGCAAAGATATGTGTGAAACCATGCTGAAATTTGTTGTAGCTTGGTGGTTTAAGCAGGGAGGTTTTCTCTCTAACACCGTCAAGCAGGGCCTGTACTTCTTCTCCCTGATAGTGTTTTTGATGGAGTTTAAAGTCAAAAAGAGAGAACTCGACTTGGCGCAATATGCCAAGTGCGGCCTGAAAGTTTTTTGTTTCTTTGATCTTTTCCATGAGTGCTTTTGGTATTGGCTCTCCTGTTTCGTAATGGAAGCCAAAGCGCTTTAAGATGGCCTTCTCATAAGCAAAGTTCTCCAAAAACTGTGAAGGGAACTCCACTACATCCCATGCCACACCGTTGATGCCGGAGACAGAGCGCTCACGGCATTTGCCAAAGAGATGATGAATCGCATGTCCCATCTCATGGAAAAGCGTCACCACATCATCGTGCCGCAACAGAGAAGGTGTTGTTTTGGTTGCAGGAGAGAAGTTGCACACCACAAAGGCAGAGGCGAGATGTGTTTTGCCTTTACTGTCTATAAAGTGTGTCTCCCAATCATTCATCCATGCGCCACCCCGTTTCTCTTTGCGTGCCTCCAGATCAAAGTAGATACGACCTGTGAGTGCATCTCCCTCAAAGATATCAAATGGCTTGACACATGTGTGCCATACGGGAACATCGACTGGTTTGAATGTCACATCAAAAAGTTCAGAGACGATATCCAGTAACCCGCCCAATACTTTTTCCTGTGCAAAGTAGGGCTTGGTCATGGTATCATCGAAATCAAATTTCTCTTTTTTGAGCTTCTCTGAGTAATAAGCGACATCATGCCCCGCCAGATCCTCTATGGTATCAGTTTTGCGTGCAAAGGCTTCCAGCTCTTTGAGCTCATTTTGGGCTTGAGGGAGTGCTGCATCTGCCAGGTTGTTTAAGAAGTGTATGACATCCTCTTCTCTGTTTGCATCCCTGGTTTCAAGTGCATAGTGCGCATAGGAGGAGAAGCCAAGCAGTGCGGCCTTTTCATTTTTGAGGGACAAGATCTCATTTATCACCTCTGCATTCTGGGGTGCACGCGTTACATAGGCTTTTGACAGCGTCTCTCTATAGGTTCTGTTTGGACCGTAGGTCATATAGGCTAGGTAGCTAGGCATTTGAAGGGTAAATTTATACACTGTTTCGCCGCCTATCTCCTCTTTGGCTGCATCGATATCAGACTGTGGCAGCCCCTCGACATCATTGACATCTTTTATACAGAGCGTGTAGGCATTGGTAGCATCCAAGAGATTTTGTGAGAAGTTGTTAGAGAGTTCTGAGAGCTTGAGGCTTATCTCCTCTATGCGTTTTTTTTCTTTTTCTGGTAAGTTTATACCGGAGAGTATAAAGTCTCTTATCTCATGCTTTACTACTGTCTTGGCTTCCTCCGTCTCTGCTTTGATCTGCTCTATTTTCTTGAAAAGTGCCGCATTCTGTGCCATCTCTGAACTGAACTTCGAGAGAAGTGGCAAGGAGGTTTCATAGGCTTTTTGTGTCTCTTCCGAATTCATAACAGCATTAAGGTGAGACAATGGCGTAAAAAAGAGTCCCAATGCCTCATCTAGGTCTTGCAGGGGTTTAAGCACTTTCTCATAGCTTGTATCTTCAGTGTGTGTGATCTCATCAATGATTTCCCTCTGTCTGTCAAGCAGTGTTTCTAATGCTTTTGGGAAGTTTTCTAAATTCTCTATTTGAAATGTTTGGAACATTGGGTTTCCTTAGGATACTTGTAATAGTATATTAGTAATTTTTAGATAGAATAATACCCAATTTAATATCCATTATAGGAGTATCATATGAAAGTACTATTGATCAAAGATGTCAAAGCACTGGGGAAAGCAGGCGAGATCAAAGAGGTCAAAGACGGCTATGGACAGAATTTTCTGGTTGCCAAAGGATTCGCCAAGATAGCGACACCGGAAGTAGTAGAGAAATGGAAAGCAGAGCAGGAGAATGCTGCAAAGGAGCTTCAGGAGGAGCTGACACGGCTCAATGCAGAGAAGATCACACTCGAAGCGACTGAGATACGGATTGAAAAACCGGTCGCACCCGTAGGTATCAAAGGTTCTGTGGGCAACGGAGATATTGCTGAGGCCATTTTGGAGCAGCTGGGTATAGAGATCGATAAAAAGCATATCGTACTGAAGAAGGCGCTCAAATCCACTGGTATCCATGAAGTAGATGCCAAACTGGGACATGCGATTCATGCCACGCTCAAAGTCAATGTAGTAGGCGTATAGTTTATGTTTCATGCAACGACTATATTGGCCTACAAGGGCAAGGGTCATGCTGTTATAGGCGGAGATGGACAGGTGACTTTTGGAAACTCCGTACTCAAAGGCAACGCCACCAAGATTCGCACTCTTTATGAAGGAAAAGTACTGGCAGGCTTTGCCGGCAGTACAGCAGATGCGTTCAATCTCTTTGATATGTTCGAGGGTATACTCAATGAAAAAAAGGGAGACCTGCTCAAGTCAGTGATAGAGTTCTCCAAGATATGGCGCAAAGACAAGATGCTCCGTCAGCTAGAAGCGATGATGCTGGTACTCAACACGGAGTATATCTTCATCCTCTCGGGTACGGGAGATGTGGTGGAACCTGAGGATGGGAAGATCGCTGCGATCGGAAGCGGAGGTAACTTCGCACTCTCGGCTGCCAGAGCACTGGACAAGCATGCGACACTTTCCGCAGATGCACTGGTAAAAGAGAGTTTGATGCTTGCCGGAGAGCTCTGCATCTATACCAACCAACATATCAAAATACTGGAGTTGAAACAGTGACAGAGAATCAGAAAAATCTCACACCCAAGGAGATCGTTGTCTATCTGGATCGTTATGTCATCGGTCAAACGGAAGCTAAAAAGACCATAGCCGTAGCACTACGAAACCGATGGAGACGCATGCAGCTGAGCCTAGAGATGCAAAAAGAGGTAATGCCCAAAAATATCTTAATGATAGGCAGTACAGGTGTGGGTAAAACAGAGATAGCCAGGCGACTTTCCAGTATGATGCGCCTACCTTTTGTGAAGGTGGAGGCGAGCAAATTTACCGAGGTAGGGTTTGTAGGTCGTGATGTCGAATCGATGATCCGAGATCTGGCACTGACTTCGTTGCGGCTGGTGCGTGATGAAGAGAATGAAAAAAATCAGCACAAGATCGAAGCCTATGTGGAAAACAGAATCATAGAGAAGCTATTACCCCCTCTGCCTGAAGGGGCAAATGAGCAGAAAAAGCTTGACTATGAGCGTGCCTTTGCCCAGATGCAGGAGAGACTGGAAAAGGGTGAGCTGGATCATTTGATAATAG
>JALVVQ010000146.1 GCA_027023325.1 Campylobacteraceae bacterium
GCATTGGACAGCCACTCGGCAATTGCGCGAACAGAGAATGATATTCTTCCTCGCGTCTTCATATGCGGGACACCTACTTCATCCCTAATCTCCCTATTTATAGTACTTTCACTTATGTTTCGGAGTCCTGCGAGCTCTTTCTTGGATAAGACAAGCTTTCCTGGATGCATGCGCCATATGTCTTCCATTATTTTTTCTATTTGGTTGTCCTTCATCGTCTTCCTTTTGTGTGCGATATTTCCAAAAATTGACATCAAGATCGTGTCTTTGTTTTCTGTCGATCAGCTGCGGTGCAAGTTTTGTATTGGATTAAGCAAAAAGAGGGTAATATCAGATTCCTACTTCAGGACAGAACCCTCTTTGCGGTGATGTCCTATTTCATTTTTCTCCTTTTTTATTAACTTTGAGAAGTATAGCATGATATAAAGTGTAAGTAATGCTATCCCGGATTTAAATTCGGGATATACTAACGTACTAAATACGCAATAGCTTATGGATTTTTCAGGGCATTATCTATCATGTAAGATTTTTTATAAATAGTTCTATCTTATCCTTGCCGCTATTTGGTTCCAATTTTGCGTATCTCAATGTTTGTTTTATATCCTTATGGTTAAGTAATTTTTGAATTGTGAATATGGGGGTACCGCTGATGGCTAGCTGGCTTGCAAAGGTATGACGGAGTGTGTGCACGACCGTTCTATTCTTCCTGTCATCTGCACTCAATTCCTGATTGAAAAGAGCCGTTAGTACTCTTGACATTTTTCTACGCAGGGTTCTCTCATTCATGGAGATCACCCTTTCGTTTTCATGAAGATTTTCTGTTCTGCGCAGTAGTACTTTTTTGATGGACTGATCGAAGAATCCTCCATATGTGTCATTGTTTTTGATGTCGTGCAGGGTAATCATATTTTGCTCAAAATCAATATCTTTCTTGCAGATGTGCATGATGGTATTGAGTCGTCCACCAGTGGAGAGTGACAATAATGTGAATAAGTAGAGATCTGGATCGTTTTGAACTGCATCCAACAAGAGTTTGATTTCATCGATAGCTAAATACCGTTCACGCTTGTTATTTACCTTTTGCTCTTTGATCCCGGTTGCAGGATTTTTTCTGAAGAAAAGTTCCTCTTGGATGGCATAATTGTAAACTGCGCGTATGAATTGTATATACTGATTGACTGTCTTTGGCGCTCTTGTCTTGGCGAGATCTTCTTGTATGGAAAGGATATCACTTTTCGTAATTTGTTCGGCATTTCTTTTTCCAATAAAGTGTTGAAGTTGACTTCGATATTTGCTGCGAGCCTGATGATTGGTGCGGTTATGCAGTTCGCGGGCATCAAAATACTTTTTAGCAAGCTCGTCGAAAGTGGTGATTGGTTTCTTTTGTTTGTTTATTAAAATATGTGGCAACTCAGCACCTAATGTTAAACTATTGATTGTTGACATTCTGACAGTATTGGCAAAGTTGGCACGAATGCCATCACTAAATTTCCCTACCTTCATCTCATATGTTCTGCCTTTATGCTTGTAGACTATGTAAAAAACTTTATCTGTTCGACTGTTTGTGGTGGTTTCGCGGAAGAAGACACCAGTATATTTTGTTTTGATACGTTTTGACATGCTTATCCTTTTTAATGATAGTTCGCAACGCTATATTAAGGACTCTAACATGATAGGAAACTAAAAAATCTCACTTCATATTAATTTGACAACATATGATCTGATATGATAAAAAGGCAGTGGAGAAAATCAGTAAGTTTTCCAACCTTTTTCCAACCTACAGTTATCATATCTGCACAATCATGACAAGAAATGAAAAATGCTTTTTAGAATTTATCCTGTTGAAGTTTCGATGAAATGAATGTTTGATAAACTTTGACAGAAATTGGTAAAATGTGATTGCCTCACAACCATCAAATCCCCCTCTCCCGGCCATCACTTTAAACAATCCAAACTAAGTCCCAATACAGCGTAATTTGAGAGCATTTAAGCTATTTTGCTATTCTCGTTCTCTCCACATACTCCCCACACCAGAAAAATACTTTTGCCCGTTTCAAATCAATTTACGCTAAAATGTATTAATTTAAAGATGTTTTTACAAATTTAGATGAAAGCATCGAGGCTAATAAATGACTAAACTAACCAAAAACCAAATAGAACTTTTAGAGAGCCTTAGTTTTAAACATATTCATACTCCAAATGTGGCATATAAGAAGGAAAGCATCAATGGATAAACTCATTCGAAACTCAACAGCAGAATTTTTGATCTTCACTTCACAAAGTGGTGAAGATAGTATAGAGGTAAAAGTATTTGATGAATCTGTTTGGCTTACGCAAAATATGATTGCAGAGCTTTTTGATAAGGGAAGAAGCACCATAGCAGAACATCTCAAAAATATATTTGAAAGTGAAGAGCTGGAAGAAAAATCAGTATGTCGGGATTTCCGACATACTGCCAATGATGGCAAAAACTACAAAACAAAATACTACAATCTCGACACCATCATCTCCATAGGATATAGAGTAAACTCTAAAAAAATCGACACAGTTTAGAAAGTGGGCAACGGCTGTTTTAAAAGAGTTTGCCATCAAAGGGTTTGTACTCGATAAAAAGAGACTTGAAAACGGAACTTTTTTAGGCAAAGAGTATTTTGAGAAGCTTTTAGAAGAGATACGAGAAATACGACTGAGTGAACGGATGTTTTATCAAAAAGTCACAGATATATATGCCACCAGTGTTGACTATGACAAAAATGACGCTACGACCAAAAAGTTTTTTGCAAAAGTACAAAACAAACTTCATTTTGCCATCCATGGGCACACTGCAGCTGAACTTATCTACACAAGAGCAGATGCAGACAAAGACAGGATGGGATTGACCTCTTGGGGCAATGCACCTACGGGAAAAATACTTAAAACCGATGTAGCCATAGCTAAAAACTATCTCACAAAAGAGGAGCTGGATAATCCGGGAAGAGTTGTTAGCGCCTTTTTAGACCTAGCAGAGAGTCGCGCAAAACGAAATATCCCTATGACTATGGAAGATTGGGCTTCAAGGCTTGATGCTTTTTTAGAGTTTGACGATAGGGAGATTTTAAAAAATGCAGGAAAGATCACAAAGCAGATACCTGAAGAACATGCTTTAAGTGAATTCGAAAAATACAGAGTCGTGCAAGATAGACTATTTATGAGTGATTTTGACAAACTTCTTTTGGATATGAGAAACAGCGATGACTAAAATAATCGAAAACGAGATAGAGCTTTTGGAAAAGCAGAGGGGGGGGTGAATATACCTCTGTGCACCCTAAAATTAATCACTTTTAACTATAATTCCCATAAATAAAATTGAATGGAGTGTGTATGGGAGATGTGCCCAAGAGAGTGGAGAAGGAACAGGTAGGAGAGGAGCAGAGCGTTGAAGTGGGGGCTACAACGGGATATGCGCGGTATGAAGATATCGATAAAGAGCAGCTGGAGCGTGACATCAATGCCATCAAGGAGACCATGGATCCCGTAGGAGAAGCGGACTTTCAGCACCTGCTCAAGCTGGAGCGATGGGGGCGGATGTTTACCTTTGGTGGATATGGGCTCATCGTGGTGATGGCGATCGTCGGGATCACGAGTGGATTTGGCTTTTGGATGCTGGCGATCATGGCGGCTATCCTGATCGGTATCGGTAATGTTGCCCGATGGGCAGATGTGGTGCACCCCGTGCTGCATGGCGCATATGACAAAGTCCCCAATATCCCTGAGCGATATACCAAAAAGGTCTTTGCCAAGGGTGCCAGACGCTATATCGACTGGCTGGACTGGATCAAGCCGCAGGCATGGGAGTATGAGCACAACATCATGCACCACTACCATCTGGGAGAGATAGACGATCCGGACAATGTCGAGAAGAACCTGCAGTGGCTTATCCAGTCCAAGACCCCAATGTGGCTACGCTATGTGATTATCTATGCTTTTGCCGGTACATGGAAGTATACTTACTATGCACCCAACACGCTACGTATCCTGGAGAACAAGAAAAACCGTGATCAGGAGAAGCTGGAGGTGACGGATTTTGAGATCGACCCACGCAAGAAAAATGGTCTAGAGCTCTGGATGGAGTATCTGCTGCCCTATATCGTGATCAAGTTTGTGCTCTTCCCCGTGCTCTTTGCTGTCTTTTTCGGTACGACAGTAGGGGTCAGTGCCCTCATCATCCTGCTCATGGCAGAGTATGTGGCGAACCTGCACTCGTTTTTGGTTATCGTGCCCAACCACTCGGCAGAGGATATCTATATGTTCAGTGAGCCGCACCAGAGTACAGGTGAGTTCTATCTGCGTCAGATCATGGGTTCGGTCAACTACAATACTGGATCAGACTTCAAGGACTTTGTACATGGCTTCCTCAACTACCAGATAGAGCATCATCTCTTCCCCAATATGCCTCACAGTTACTACCAGCGTATGCAACCTATCGTCAAAGATATCTGTAAGAAGCACAATCTGGAGTATAGACAGGAGAGTGTCTTCAAGCGTATCGGTATGAGTATCGACCTCATGGTAGGCAAGACCAAGCTACTGAGAGTGGAGGGAATCTAGCGCTCTTTTCTCTCTTCGGAGGTTGTCAGCTTTGTCAACCTTTTTTATCTCTTGACTTAGTATCTTGGCCAGTCAAGAGTCACTACTCATTCAAGATGCTCCACTCGTAAAACGGCATCGCCTCAAAGACAATGCCATTCAATGTAAATCCATACTGGTTGGAGACGGTGACGACGGTGATCTTGCATATGTGGTACTTTTGATAGAGGTGGATTTTGTTGTAGGACTTTTGCCAGAAGTTCTCTTCGTTTTCAAAGGCTGAGGGAACGATAAGCTCATCATCATGGATAAGGTACCCATGGATGCCTAGGGCTCTGAAGGTGATGCTGTGTTTGAACAGTGCCAGTACGACAATCGCATCGAAAGTAATCGGGAAAGGTTGGGATTTGCTGAGGTATTTAGAGAGAGCAAAATCATAGAGGATCATCTTGCGTGCGCCCTTGCTCTGGGCATCTTCGACAAAGAGAATTAGCCCCTCTTGTGTGAAGCGTTTAATCGTACGGTAGACCCAGTCTTTGGAGATGCGGAAGTATTCTTTGGCATAGCTGTAGAGCTGATGGGTCGTCACACGGTGACCCTGATAGCGTGCGAGAATCAGCATCAGGCGGCTCTCGTCCTCGTCAAAACTGCCGTAAAAGAAGCTACGCATCTTCTGGCTAAGTGAGAGTAGGTTAACATCCGTAACGACAGGAAGTGAACCTGCTTTGAGAAAGCGGTTGAAACTGGAAGAGGGGGAGGAACCACGATCGAAAGAGAGAAACTCCTCATAGTCCAGAGGGTAGAGGGTATAAGTAGGCAAACTTGCAGCAGGGCGCATCTCTTTGCTGACAAGGATGAGCTGGTAACAGTGAGGAAGGTGCTCCAAGAAGCCCTCGTAGTAGTGATCCAGCACTACGGTGTCTATCTCTCTCTCTTTGATAAAAGCCTCTAGTGTGTCACTGTCGATATCTTCTAGGGCGAAGATAGGATCTTGGCAATCGATATAAAGCCAGATATCTTCGGGAAGCTCACTAAGGTATGAGAGTATCAAGGTAGTCTTTCCTGCGCCGCGTGCACCAGTAAGCAGGAAAGAGGTATCTTCAGGCAGGCGAAGTTTCCTCTCTCTGTAGAGTGCGTTTTGAGGGGAGAGTTCTTGAAAATACTCAAGTAGTTGCATCTATCTTTCCTCCTTAAAAGGAAACAATTTTTATTATGATAGCGATTTTGGGCTGAGGGTCAAGTAAAGTATAGAAACATTTGGGTATAATCTGCGTTCCTAAATTTAGTTGGGGGTTGAAAAGCCCGTGCAAATCGCACATACCAACGAGTTCTTTAAAGGGTAAAAATGGAAAAAATTAGATTGAAGCTTAAAGCTTATGATCACCGAGTGTTAGACCGCTCTGTTGCATCTATCGTAGATGCAGTTAGGCGCACAGGTGCTGAGATCATTGGTCCTGTACCAATGCCAAGCAAATTCAAACGATACACAGTATTGCGTTCACCACATGTGAATAAAGACAGCCGTGAACAGTTTGAAATCAGAATTCACGCGAGAATGATCGATATCGTTTCCGCTACATCAGACACAATCGACTCATTGATGAAGCTCGACCTTGCGCCTGAGGTAGAGGTAGAGATCAGATCAATGGACAAGTAGGAGTAAGACATGGAATTTATCGTAGAAAAGATTGGTATGAGCAGAACTGTTGATGTGCCAAGTGTTCCTGTTACGCTTCTCAAAATTGTTGAGGCGAAAGTCTGTGAAGTCAGAGAGGACGGCAAAGCACTGGTAGCATACCACAGCAGCAAAAAGATTAACAAGAGTATTGAAGGTCAGCAGGCGAAGTTTGGTATCTCTAAAGAGTTTAACAAGTTTATGATGGTCGAAGTCGCAGAAGGCACTGAAGCGGGCGACCTGAATCCTGCTGCATTGGCAGAGGCGAACGAAGTTAAAACTTCTTTTAACACTAAAGGTAGAGGTTTTCAGGGTGGTATGAAGCGACACGGTTTCTCGGGTGGCCCCGGTTCACACGGGCATAGATTTGGTAGAAGAATCGGTTCTATCGGTAATGCCGAGTGGCCTGGCCGTGTACAGAAGGGCAAGAAAATGCCTGGACAGTATGGAAACACACAAGTAACAGCAAAAAATGAGGTAATCTCATTTGATGCAGAAAACGGTATCTTGGTTCTCAAGGGCGCAGTCCCTGGTCACAGAGGAGCAAGAGGTATGGTAAGGATTGTGAAATGAGCAAAGCAACAGTAATTAAAATATCAGACCTTCCACAGGCATTCTCTGAAGTACACCCGCACAATCTGTGGCTCTACTGTAAAGCCTATGAAGCGGGCAACAGAGCAAACACTGCACAGACGAAGAATCGTTCTGCGGTCAGGGGCGGCGGAAAGAAGCCTTGGGCTCAGAAGGGTGGCGGACGCGCGAGAGCAGGTTCTTTGAGATCTCCTATCTTTGTAGGTGGTGGTGTAGCGTTTGGTCCAACAACCAACAAAAACTACTTCCAGAAAGTGAACAAGAAGCAGAAGCGTCTGGCCCTGATGCATGCAATCGCAGAAAAAGCAGCCAACGAGAAGCTTTTTGTCGTAGATAGCGTCATTGTGGAGTCTGGAAAGACAAAAGATGCCAAAGCACTGGTAGATGGATTTAGTCAGAGAGATGTGCTGGTAGTCAAAGAGATGATCGATGACAAAACATTCCTCGCATTCAGAAACCTCCAGCAGAGCTATCTTATAGAAGAGAGCGAGCTTAATGCGTATCTTGCAGCAGCGTATCACGCGATTGTGATCGAAAAGTCTGTATTTGAAAAATTGACAAAAGAGAGTTAAGATGGCAGATATTACAGATATTAAAGCGATACTATATACGGAGAAGAGCTTGGATCTTCAAGAAGAGGGTGTCATCGTAGTGCAGACTACGCCTAGAATGACAAAGAACGGACTCAAAGAGGTATTCAGAGAGTACTTCGATATCAAGCCATTGAGAGTAAACTCTATGCGAGTGCCGGGTAAAGTCAAACGATTTAAAGGTATTGAGGGGAAAAGACCGAACAGTAAAAAGTTCTACGTCAAGCTTCCTGAAGATGCAAAGATCGAAAGCCTAGCGGTATAAGGGAGAAAAGATGGCAATAAAATCATATAAACCAACCAGTCCAGGTAGAAGATATATCACAAACCTAGACAGCGGCGACATTACTGCAAAAGCAAGCGTCAGAGCACTGCTGAAAAAACTTCCTGCACATGCCGGTAGAAACAGCAACGGTAGAATTACTTCTCGTCACAGAGAAGCAGGTGCCAAGAAGCTTTATAGAATCATCGATTTCAAGCGTAACAAGTTTGGTGTAGAGGGCACAGTAGCAACGGTCGAGTACGACCCGTACAGAAACTGTAGAATCTGTCTCGTCAAATATACAGATGGTGACAGACGATACATCCTCAAGCCAAAAGGTCTCGAAGTCGGTGATAAGATCATGGCAGCAGAGAGCGGTCTGGATATTAGACCTGGCTTTACGATGAAACTCAAGAACATCCCAGTGGGCACATTGGTACATAACATTGAGATGAATCCAGGGCAGGGCGGCAAGATCGCTAGATCAGCTGGCGGCTATGCACAGATTATGGGTAGAGACGGTAAGTACGTCTCTCTGAGACTTCCAAGCGGCGAGATGAGATATATCCTTGGTGAGTGTCTGTCTACGATCGGTACTGTCGGTAACGAAGACTACTCTAACACCGTTGGCGGTAAAGCGGGACGAAGTAGACACAGAGGTATCAGACCACAGACTAGAGGTTCTGCGATGAACCCGATCGATCACCCACACGGTGGTGGTGAAGGTAAGACCAACTCCGGTAGACATCCTGTCTCTCCATGGGGTATGCCAACCAAGGGCTTTAAGACTCGTAAGAAAAAAGCGAGTGACAAGCTAATCATTTCAAGAAAAAAGAAGTAAGGGTAAAGCATGGCTAGATCATTAAAAAAAGGTCCATTTATTGATGCACACCTTATGAAAAAAGTGCTCAAGGCAAAAGAAGAGGGCTCTACAAAGCCTATCAAAACATGGTCAAGACGCTCAGTGATTTTCCCTGAGATGATCGGCTTGACACTCAATGTTCACAATGGCAGAAAATTTGTACCTGTGTTCGTCACTGAAAACCATGTCGGCTATAAGCTTGGCGAGTTTTCACCAACACGAACATTTAAAGGGCACAAAGGCTCAGTTCAGAAGAAGGTGGGATAATGAGTACCGCAACACTAAAATTTATCAGAGTTTCTCCGACCAAAGCAAGATTGGTTGCGAGAGAAGTTCAGGGCATGAATGCCGAGCTGGCTTTGGCTGCTCTAGAGTTTATGCCAAACAAGGCAGCAGGCATCATCGCCAAAGTCATTGCATCTGCAGTGGCGAATGGTGATTTTGAGCCAGAAGAGGTAATCATTACTTCATGCCGTGTGGACAAAGCAGCGGTCATGAAGCGATGGAGACCAAGAGCCAGAGGTACTGCAACGCGTATCCTCAAGCCTACGGCACATATCTTTGCAGAGGTGACAGATAGCGCATCTGTAGAAGCTGCAAAAGCAGCACCGGCAAAAGAGGCAGCCAAGAAGTCTACGTCTAAAGTAGAGAAGAAAGAGACTGCCAAAAAAGAGACAGCAAAACCAGCAGTCAAAAAACCAGCGGAAAAGAAGCCAGCGGAAAAGAAGCCAGCAGCAAAAAAGACAGAGACCAAAGGCGATGATCTCACCAAGATCAAAGGTATCGGTAAAGTCTATGCGGGGAAACTTCACGCTGAAGGCATTGAGACTTTTGACGCCGTTGCCAACATGACACAAGAGCAGATCGATATGATGGAAGAGAAGTATAGCTTCAAGGGCGACTTCAGAGACTCTATCGCAGATGCCAAAAATTTCGTAACTAAAAAGGAGGCGTAAATATGGGTCAGAAAGTCAATCCAATAAGCCTTAGACTTGGGATCAATAGAAACTGGGAATCAAGATGGTTCCCAGCCAAAGGCAGAACCTCTGAATTTATTGCGGAAGATTACAAGATCAGAACTTTCCTCAAGAAAGAGCTTTTCTATGCAGGTGTAAGCAATATCATCATTGAGAGAACAGTGAAAAAGATCAGAGTCACGATTGTTACCGCAAGACCTGGTATCATCATTGGTAAAAAAGGTGCAGATATCGAGAAACTCAAAGCAAATCTTGTCAAGATGATCGGTAAAGATGTGGCGCTCAATATCAAAGAAGAGAAGAGACCACAGGCGTCTGCACAGTTAGCTGCTGAGAATGTAGCTACACAGCTTGAGAGAAGAATTGCCTTTAGACGCGCAATGAAAAAAGTCATTCAGGGTGCCCTGAAGTCTGGTGCAAAAGGGATCAAGATTCAGGTTGCCGGTAGACTCGGTGGTGCTGAGATGGCAAGAACTGAGTGGTATCTAGAGGGAAGAGTACCTCTACATACGCTTAGAGCGAAGATCGATTATGGTTTTGCTGAAGCGCAGACGACTTACGGCATCATCGGGATCAAAGTATGGATCTTCAAAGGTGAAGTACTTCAGAAGGGTATCCAGGCTGAGCCAAAAGAGAGCAAAGGCGGAAGAAGACCTGCAAGAAAGAGAGGTGAATAATCATGCTAATGCCAAAAAGAACCAAGTGGAGAAAGATGCAAAAAGGTCGTAGCCGCGGCAAATCATTCCGTGGCAACAAGATCGAGTTTGGTGACATCGCACTGAAGGCAACAGAAGGCGGAAGAATTGACTCTCGTCAGATTGAAGCAGCGCGTGTAACCATGACAAGAAAAGTTAACAGAACTGGCAAGACTTGGATCCGCGTATTTCCGGATAAGCCTTTGACAGCGAAGCCTCTTGAGACCAGAATGGGTAAAGGTAAAGGTGCTGTAGATAAATGGGTTATGAATATCAAGCCAGGCAGAGTTATTTTTGAGATGGCTGGTGTAGAGGAGAGCTTGGCAAGAGCGGCATTGACGCTTGCAAGACATAAGCTTCCATTCAAATGCAAAATCATCACACTAAAGGATAGTAATGAAATATACTGATATTAGTGACAAAAGCATCGCAGAACTGACTACGATGCTCAAAGAGAAGAAGCTTGAGATTTTCACACTGAAAGCCAAGCTTAAGACAATGCAGCTCACCAATACAAGTGAGCTAAGAGATGCGAAAAAAGATATCGCACGAATCCAGACGGCGTTGACCGCTGTCAGATCTAAGTAAAGGGTAAAGCATGCCAAAAAGAGTAATATCAGGAACAGTGATCAAAAAAGCTGGTGACAAAACAGCGACTGTTTTGGTTGAAAGAAAAGTACTTCACCCAAGATATCACAAGACTGTAAAAAGATTTAAAAAGTACCTTATTCATGATGAGAAGAATGAGATCAGTGTCGGTGACACAGTCTCTGCCGTTGAATGTCGTCCGCTTTCTAAAAGCAAGTCATTTCGTCTTCTTGAGATCACGAAGAGAGGGGAAGCGTAATGATTCAGGGATTTACAAGATTGACCGTCGCTGACAACAGTGGCGCAAAGGAGATTATGTGCATCAAAGTCTTGGGCGGCTCCAAGAGAAGATATGCATCGGTAGGAGATGTGATCGTCGCTTCTGTCAAAAAAGCACTCCCAGACGGAAAAGTCAAGAAGGGTAAAGTGGTTAAGGCAGTGGTGGTTCGCACCAAAAAAGAGATCCAGAGAGAGAATGGTTCATTGATCAGATTTGATGACAATGCAGCGGTAATCCTGGATGAGAAAAAAGAGCCTATCGGTACACGAATTTTTGGCCCTGTCAGTAGAGAGATTCGCTATTCAGGCTTTATGAAGATTGTATCGCTTGCACCGGAGGTATGGTAATGGCAAAGAAATTTAAGATAAAAAAAGGTGATCAGGTCATGATCATTGCAGGTGATGACAAAGGTAAAACCGCGGAGGTACTTAAAGTACTGACAAAGAAAGATGCCGTCATTGTCGCGGGGTGCAAGATAGCCAAAAAAGCTGTCAAGCCAAACGAAGAGAACAAAGAGGGTGGTTTCATGAATGTTGAAATGCCTAT
The DNA here is from genome assembly GCA_027023325.1 of Campylobacteraceae bacterium. Lineage (GTDB taxonomy): Bacteria > Campylobacterota > Campylobacteria > Campylobacterales > Sulfurovaceae > JAAXPZ01. Next base: position 11,633 of record JALVVQ010000146.1, read on the forward strand.
CCATATCTCAAATGTAAAAAAAGTAGAGGGCTAATATCATGAGCAGAATGAAGCAGAAATATAATGACATCGTTCCTGCCCTTCGTGAAGAGCTAGAGATTGCCAATGTCATGGAGACACCTAAGCTTGAGAAGATCGTGATCTCTGTAGGTGCTGGTGAAGAAGGTAGAGACAACAAACTGATCCAGAACATGGCAGATACTATCTCTCTCATTGCTGGTCAAAAAGCAGTGATTGT
>JALVVQ010000147.1 GCA_027023325.1 Campylobacteraceae bacterium
GAGCGATATCGATGCCATACTGGTCACAGATGCTCTTGACGATACTCAGTCCGATGCCAAAACCACCAGACTGACGGGTGGCACGGGCAAAACGCTGATAGATCTTCGTCTGCTCATCTGTTGCGATACCGATGCCCTGATCCTCTATAGTAAAGAGACCATCTTGCAAAGAGATTTTGATGACAGAGCCTGCCGGAGAGTATTTGATTGCATTGCCTATCAGGTTGCCAAAGAGTAGAGAGAGTTGTTGTGACGGTATCGTATAGAGACCATGACCTATCTCTGTCTCCAGCGTGATACGCTTGATTTGAGATAGCGGCTGATAGTAGGTCACACTCTTTTGCAGCACCTCGCCGACCTCTACGACCTCTGCCTGGTCTGATACACCAGAAAAACTCAGATAGGTCAGCGAACGATAGATATCATAGAGCTGTCTGGTACTGATGGAGATGTGGTTGAGGCACTTTGGGCTACAGCTTCCAAGCGAAAGTGCCTGTTCTGCCGACATAGAGAGTGAGGTGATGGGTGTATTGAGTTCGTGGGTCACATCATTGATGAAGCGCTCAATCTGTATCCTTCGCTCTCTGACAGGACGCATAAAAATCCCTGATAGCATCCATGCAATCACGGTCACTATCAACATGACCAAAAAGACACTCCACAGGACATTCTGACGCAGTGCGACAATCGACTCGGAAAGTATCTTGGTAGAGGCTACGATACGCGCTACACCCATATGTCCTTTGGTGGCGTCCGAGATGAGGACACTGTAGCCATTTTCATCGTAATACCCCAAGGGATACTGCTCTAATGTGCTGTTGCTCTCCTTGTCATGCTTCAAGCGCATGGCCATGCAGAACGGATGATCCTGCATCTTGCTCAAATGAGCACCGCTGATACGCGTACCGTGTTTGTCAAGCAGCGTCAGACCAATATCTTCCATAGGGGGATAAAAGGTATAGGGTGTTCCCTCCATCTGTGCTGAGATGATGCGGCTGGCCTCTTTGTCTATCACATGTTCGAGTTTGGCGTGTACTTTGCTTTGGAGGGCGCGTTCCTGTGAGATAAAATACCAGTAGCCTACCAGTGATATCAATAAGAACGAAGAGAGTAGATAGAGTCCCAAAAAAGAGTAGAAAGAGCGTTTTTCCAATTCATTCATAGCGGTATCCTAGTCCCCTCTGTGTCGTGATCTTCTCGCTGCCTACAATCTCTCTGAGATTGCGTATATGAGAGCGTATCGTGGCATCTGTGGGCATTGTCTCGTAGTGCCAGATATTTTGGATCAGTTCATCAGCTGGTATGATTCGGTGAGGATGTGCCAGAAAGTATTCCAGCAATTTGGCCTCCTTGGGCTTGAGGATCCGGCGTACACCTTCGCCCTCGACCACCTTGTCTCTGGGACTATAGGTGAGTATAGGGGAGAGGGTGATCCGATTGTCCTGTTCGATTCCAAAAAGTACTTTACTCTTCTCTATACGAAGCTTGAGTTCTTCTAGATCAAAAGGCTTACGGACATAGTCGTGAGCCCCTGCGTCAAAACTCTCTTTGAGATGTTTTGTGTCTTCGTAGGCGGTAATGATGATGGCTGGTGTGGTGTTGTGGTAGCTTCGGATATCTTTGAGTAGTGCGATACCGCTTTGCCCTGGGACATTGACATCAAAGATCAACAGATCATAGTGTACCCCATCTAGGGTCTCTATTGCCTCAGCAGAGTCAAAAACCCTGTCTACCGTGTAGAAGTGCTCCAAATAGTCAAGAATGATACCACCAAGTACCGGATCATCCTCCATTAACAATATCTTCATTGGCTCGTCCTATTTATTATCATATTCCCTGATTATACAATATTTTTAGACTTGCTACTTCCAGACAAATCCTGAAGAGGGTGACGTCTCAATACCAAAACGCTCATCATACCTCTTTCTAATCTTTTCAGGCCATAACGCATGGACATACTTGAGGATATCATCTCTCTGCTTCTGGGTGAGTGTCTTGTCGTATTCTGGCATCCAGCCATCGTATCCTTTACCATAGCTCTTGCCACCTTTGGCGATGATATTGCGCAGTAGATCTGGTGCATGGTGCCAGGTGTGGGCCGTGCCATTGAGTGCTGGAGGCTGATACTTGCCATCGGTGCGCTTCTTCTTGAGAGCGGGGCTTTGAGGCCCTATGCCTTCTGGGCCATGACAGGTCGCGCAGTTGTTGGCGAATAGATTTTTACCATTGGCTATATCTTTGGCATCACTCCATCCGCCTGCCTGCAGTTGCAACATGCTTAAGGCAGCCAGTGCCGCCATTGATTTTTTCATATTCATTATTTCTCCTTGAGATTAAATTTTTTCTGATAGTGCTTTTTCATCTTAAGCTTCCACCGTGAACTGTCCCATCATTCCTGCATCTTCATGCTCCAGGATATGACAGTGATACATATAGGGCCTGTTGGCCGGTGCCTCATGTCTGAACACGACCATGATTTGTACTTTTTCTCTAGGATAGACCAGTACGGTGTCTTTCAACCCTGTCTCATTGATGAGGGGTGGTTTCCCATCTCTGCTGAGCACTTTGAAGCCTGTGCCATGCACATGAAAGGGGTGTGGTCTGGGAGAGGGGTTCCATATCTCCCAGATCTCAAAGGTATCTTTTTTGACCACCTCGTCGATACGGTCCATCTTCATCTGTTTCTCATTGATACCCAAAAATCCCATAGACATATTGAGCGTAAAAGAGCGCTTGTTGACCGCTTTTGCGCCAACATAGTCATCTATCTTGACAAGTTTCTTTGGTAATGATCTGGCG
>JALVVQ010000148.1 GCA_027023325.1 Campylobacteraceae bacterium
AACTCCTTGACTATACGGAAAAGGTCTCCGTCATCTTTCAACTTGAAAATCTCCTCAGCTACCCCGCAGTCAAACGCAGGGTCGAAGAGGGCACACTCTACCTGCATGGCTGGCATTATGATCTAGAGAGCGGAGAGATAGCCTATTATGACGATGAAAAGATGGTCTTTGCCGCTCTTGGAGATAAGAAATGAAGATGACGCTTAAATGTAGATTGGTACGATAGCAATCACCCTTTAAATCTTTTCTATAACAAGGTTTTCGTTTCTAGTGTATATTATGCTATACTAACTCTATGGGAAAAATCGACAGAGAGAAAGAAGAGATTGGCTGGATTAAGTTTTGGATAGGTGTCAGCGTGGCTTCCATCATGGGTCTTATTAGCTGGTTTGTCAATCACTACGAAACGGCTGCATCTGTGCTGCTGCTGTTGGATATTGTAGCTGCAGTCGTACTTGCGGTGTTTATAGTTGTGCTTAATAGTGCAGCGTTAAAGAAAATAAAGAATTTGGAGGAATTATCATGAATTTACTGTATGCCATAGGACTGATAGCATTTGTTGGCTCGCTTGTCTATAGTATGTATGCCACCCTGAAAAGTTTCAATCACTCATAGGTCACTTTTTGACCTGCTACGATGAGTGTTTGGCACGACCAAACCTACGGATATCCCACCGAAAATTCCTAATTTTTAATTCATACTGGTGCGATAGCAATCGCCCCCTACGCAAATCCTCCCACCGAGAATTTTTAATTTTTAATTTTTAATTCTAAGCTATAATCCCCCATGCAAAAAAAACTTTTCGAAACCATCCGTATCCAAGACGGCAAAGCCATGCACCTCTCCTATCACAATGACAGATGCAACCAAAGCCGCAAAGTACTCTTCGCGGCAGAGAACACCATAGATCTGGCAGAGCACCTTCCGGATCTGCCTGTCAAAGGGCTCTACCGTGCCAAGATTATCTATGATGCAAAAAACATCCATACGACCTATACACTATATAGACCCAAAAAAATAGGACGGATTCAATTGCTTGAAACAGCACTACGCTATCCTCATAAGTATCTTGACAGAGTAGCATTAGATCAGGCACTAGTACAGCATCCTGACTGCGACGAGGTACTCTTCACCCGGCAGGGACTTTTCACGGATACTACCATTGCCAATATCGCCCTACGCCAGGCAGGTATCTGGTATACCCCTGCCACACCCCTGCTGCCTGGTACCACCAGAGCCAGGCTGCTGGATGAGGGCAGGATCGCACTTCGAGATATTCCTGTTTCTACGATAGCAGCGTATGATGGCTTGGCTTTAATGAATGCTATGATAGGATTTTACGAAATTGATGTATCCACATTAGATGTAGAAACAAAGGAAAGACATGCCACTAGAAATATTTCATACTAATGAATATAAGAATCTTATTCAAGCGCACTTTTACAACACTCTCGCCTTTCTTTTACAAAACGGTACAGAGTTTTCTATCGCGGCAGAGCTCAGGCACTGCCACTTCACTCCGGAGCTCCCTGGAGAGATCGTCGACAGCTTTGGCGATGTAGTGCTGTTTGTGATGGCGGGGTACACTTTTGAGAGTGCACATCTGGATGAGGAATACTTCTACTTTGAGGCGGGCTTTGGTGCTGAGGGCTTTGGCTCCCGTGTCAGCGTGCCACTGCTGGCGATCAAGCAGGTCTTTGTCGATGAGTATCCCATAGCGATCAATATCTCCGAACCTATGAGAGAGAAAGCCACACAAACCACCAATGACCACTCTATGGAGGCTCTACTCAATAACCCAGAGAACCAAAAACTGCTCAAAAAGAAGAAAAAGTCTTAAATCTATTATTAAAAAATATTAAAAAGTCTTCCTGTTTCTTAAGTTTCAGAGCAAATTTCTCATTTTTTACCCCTTTATTAAGCAAATTTCTACTTTCGTTAATAATTTACCTATTTTTAAAACAACCATTTTATGGATATTTAAAAGAAAATCGTTAATTTTTTGTTAATTTTTGATTGTTTTTTGGTTCATTCTATTGACATTACTAAGGAAAGTAGTGTATAATTCGTTCGTAAACAAAAAACAAGGAGTTTCAAATGAAAAAAGGTTTATTGCTATCAATCGTAGCATCAACAGTAATTTTCGCAGGCGGTGACATCGCTCCTGTAGAGCCAGCAGCAGCGGCTCCAGCAGCAGATTGTTCAGATTTTTATGGTTCAGTAGGCGCATACTATCAATCACAACAAAGTGATTCAGGTGATTTATTTAGCACTGATGCTGGTCTTGGTTCAACTGCATTTAGCGTTTCTGCTACAATCGGTGTAGAGAAAGCTATCGTTGGTGGCATTGGTTTTGGTGCTGAAGTATCAGGTTGGAGTTCACTTGGTTGGCCAGAAGCAGCTGGTGTTGATGCAAATAATGTATCTGGAAGAGTACCTGGTGGTTCTACAGAAGATGGAAAACTTTCTCAGTTGTATATGACTGGTAGCTTTAACAATACAGCAATTAAAGTAGGTAGATTTGCACTTCCTGCATCACTGTCTCCATTTGCATGGACTGACTCATGGGCTGGTGTAAAGGATGTAACATTCGAAGGCGCATTGATTGCAAACACTGACCTTGCAGACACTACAGTATATGGTACCTATGTTCACAGAACATTCAGCACAGCTGGCCGCGCTCTAGTTAATGTTAATACTGATCCTGATGCAATGGGTCTTTTTGCACTTGGTTTTGTTAACAAGTCAATCGCAAACACAACACTTTCAGCAGTTGGCTACTACCTTCCAGAGTACTT
>JALVVQ010000149.1 GCA_027023325.1 Campylobacteraceae bacterium
TGATCACGACAGCGTGATCCATATATCATCGAGAAAAGGAAGAACTATGAAGAAACATTTCATCACATCATTGGTCGCAGTCTGTGCAGCCACCTCATTGGCCTATGCAGGCACAAGCATCAGGGTCTCTGTACCCTCTTATGGTGACAGCACCAAACCCGCTTTTGAGCGTATCGTCGCTGATTTTGAAAAAGCCAATCCCGATATCAAGGTCAATCTGGAGGTAGGTTCATGGTCTGCCTGGCAGCAGAAGCTTCAGACTGACTTTTTCTCAGGCGGCAATGCAGACTTGATCTACAGTACCAGAGGCTGGGTACCTACCTATGTGGCAGGTGACAAGCTAGAGCCTCTAGATGGACATCTCTCTGCTGATTTCCTGGCACAGTTCCCCAAATCTCTGATCGAGGCTGCTAAAGTCAATGGCAAACTCTATGCGCTCCCCAGTGTCACCAGTGCTAGAAATCTCTATGTCAACCTCGACCTGCTCAAAAAAGCAGGGGCAAAAGTGCCCAAGACATGGGACGAGCTCAAAGAGACAGCCAAACTGGTCTCTGAGAAAACAGATGCTGCTGGCTTTGGTATCCAAGGCAAAGAGGTGGAGATGGAGAAGTACTTCTACTATATCCTCTGGAATATGGGCGGCTCTGTATTGGACAAGGTCGTAGATGGTACCAAATCCATGCTGGACGCTCCCGAAGCAATCAAAGCAGCCAAATTCTATGACACTATGATCAAAAAAGGCTACACACAAAAGAATGTCGCTTCCTACAACAGAGAGGATTTGCAAGAGCTCTTCAAACAAGGGAAACTGGCGATGATGATTACCCATGGTGTATTGGCTGAGCAGATTCAAAAAGAGGGACACGAGATCGACTTCATCCAAACTGATGTACCAGGCATGAGTGCGGACAAAAAAGGTGTGACACTTGGTGTCATCGATGCAGTGCATCTTTCTAAGAATTCCAAGAACAAAGAGGCAGCAGTCAAATTCCTCAAGTTCACCTTTCAACCTAAGTATCAGGCAGACTGGATCGCCAAAGCCAACCTGCTTCCTGTCACTATCGAAGCGGGCAAAGCCAAAGAGTTTCAGGCGAAGCATCTGCAGGCAATGATCTCGGCTGTGCCCAATGCACGCTTTACTTTTATTCATAAAAAATCAACCAAGATCATTGATATCATGAAAAATGAACTGCAGGCACTATACTCCGGGAAGAAAACCCCTGAGGAAGCGATGAAAAGTGCCGCCAAAAAGATCAACAGAGCGGCAAGATAAGTATAAATGAAAGCCCGATCGCTGAAGCCGCTACTGTTTATTCTCCCCAGCTTTTTGCTGGCCTTTGTCATTATTGCCTATCCGATCATCGATCTGGTGCGGCTCTCGTTTAATGATGTGGGTACTTTTGGTGAGATGAATGGCTTCATCGGTCTGCTAAACTATCAGGATGTATTTGAGGATGAGCTTTTTGTCGAAGTGTTGTTGCGTACACTCTACTGGACTTTCTTTGTCGTGGCTGGCACAATAGCCGTCTCGATACCCATCGCGCTCATTCTCAATGAGGATTTTTACGGAAAGGGCATTGCCCGTACAGTCGTCATGCTGCCCTGGGCCATCTCTCTGGCCATGACAGCAGTGATCTGGAAATGGATGCTCAATCCAGACTATGGTATGCTCAACCACCTGCTTCTCAGCCTTGGACTCATCTCTGAAAATATGGGTTGGCTGGCTGATGCAGATACTGCCTTTCCCCTACAGATCCTTATCGGTATCCTGGTCTCAATCCCTTTTACGATCTCTATCCTGATGGGAGGACTTACCTCTATCCCCACCGATATCTATGAGGCTGCCTATCTGGATGGCAGCTCCTACTGGCAACGCCTCAAGACCCTGACCCTGCCCCTGCTCAAACCCTTTATCAATATCGCCGTGGTACTCAATGTCATCTATGTCTTCAACTCCTTTCCCATCATCTGGATACTGACCGAGGGAGGCCCTTCTAACAGTACCGATATCCTGCCCACCTATCTCTATAAACTTGCCTTTCGGGAAGGGGAGATAGGACTGGCCTCTGCACTCTCTGTCATCATGCTTTTGATCCTCCTGAGTTTTACCATTATCTATGCCTATTTTGCTATGAAAAAGGAGCGTTAGATATGTACAAGAACAAACTCAAACAGACCCTTATTGCCTGGATCATCCTCCTGCCTGTTGTCTTTGTGATTCTTTTTCCTTTTGCTGTCACACTCTTTACTGCGATCAAACCCCGCAATGAGCTCACAGCGATCCCACCACACTTTCTACCCAGTCAATTCCACTGGGAGAATTTTCTCTCTGTATGGAGCCAGACCAATATCTCTCATGCCATACTCAACTCACTGTACATCAGTACACTCTCTACCCTCATTGCCATTATAGTCGGTGCACCCACCGCCTATGCCATGACCCGTTTTGATTTCAAGGGCAAAGAGGCCTACCGCTTCTTCCTCCTGGTGACGCAGATGCTCTCTCCTATCGTACTGGTACTGGGACTGTTCAGGCTGATGGTGGCTGCGGGGGTAGTGGATTCGCTTAGCTTTCTTGCCGTGATCTATGCGGCGTTCAATGTCGCCTTTTGTGTCTGGATGCTACAGAGCTATTTTGCTACGATTCCCAAAGATCTCGAAGAGTCTGCCTGGATCGAAGGTGCCGGGAGGGTACGCAGTCTGCTGACAATCTTTCTGCCTTTGGCGGTACCGGCGATCACCATCGTGGCTATGTTTACTTTTGTCAACGCCTGGAATGAGTTTATCAT
>JALVVQ010000150.1 GCA_027023325.1 Campylobacteraceae bacterium
CAAGACACTCAAAGCAAGAGGTATCTTGCTTATCGTGGATGAGGTACAGACAGGTGTCTATCGCACGGGTGCATTTTTGGCATCTCAACTTTATGGGATAACGCCGGATGTTATTACCTTGGCAAAAGGGCTTGCCGGTGGTGTACCGATTGGTGTGGCGATGACTTCACTCAAGGATATCTTTGAGCCGGGTGATCACGGCAGCACTTTCGGTGGCAATTTTCTGAGCACCAGAGCAGGGCTGACTGTGCTAGAGGTGTTAGAGAAAGAAGAGGAATCAGGTGCGCTGAAAGAGCGCATTGCGCTATTTGACAAGCACTTAAAAAGCCTGCAAGAGCGCTACTCTACCTATTTCGATACGCAGGTAGGGCTTGGGTTGATGCTGGGGCTTCGCGCCAGTAGCAGTGAGATACAACAAAAGGTGCTTTCCGCAGCCTTTGAGGCAGGTGTGATTGTGCTCAAAGCAGGGAGAAATACGGTGCGCTTCTTGCCACCACTCACTATCACGGAAGAGGAAATCAATGAAGGATTCAAGCGTTTTGAAAAAGCTATGGCTGCTTTGTAGTCTCGCAGTAGCGAACTGCGCGTATGCAGGAAGTGACCTGCAAAACTACCTGACAGAGGAAAAAAACCAGATTTTCAACTATCAGGAGATGAAAAACCAACTGGAGATGGATAAGCTCCATGACAGCTGGATCTCTCCTATTACTGTCAGCTATCAGGAGAACTGGACAACCCAACCGCTGAGCGGCACGCAGTCAAGCTCAGCCTTTAGCATCGGGATTGATCAGCCTATCTTCCGATCAGGAGGAATCTACTATGCGATCAAGTATTCTGATGCGCTCAGAGGTGCAAACTCCCGTGAAATAGCCATGCAGAAAAGGGCACTGATCGGGCAGGCGATCGATATACTGTTCAGTATCAGGAAACTGAAGTTGCAGCACCAGAAGCTGAAACTATTGGTCAGAAATGATACGATCGATATCCAACGAAAACAGGAGAGTTACACGGCAGGGATACTGGATAGCAGCTTCTTGGATCAGGCTATTCTCAAGCATAATCAGGATGAATCTCAGATGCTTGATATCGAGCTCAATCTGGCAAAACTCCGCAGCAACTTCAAGCTCCTAAGCAGAAAAAATCCGGATAAGCTCAGGGTACCCCATCTCAAGATGATCTCCCTGAAGCACTATAAGCGTAATCATGCAGATGTGGCAAAAAAGAAACTCCGGGTATTGGAGAAAAAGTACAGTAGCAAAATGACCTGGGCGAAATATCTTCCCACACTCTCTGTCCATGCCAGATATACCAATACCAATCAACATAGACCGGGTCTGGACGATGATTACAGTACCTATGGATTTACGCTCTCTGTACCGCTCAACATCAACAGTGCCACAGATATCGAATCCAGCCGTGTCAGCTATATGCAGTCGATGACAGAACTTCAGGATAGCCGCAGGGCAGCGGCACTGGAGTATGATATCGTACGCAAAAGCATCGCTATCCTCAACAAGAAAAGTGCGCTGGCAAAGAAAGATGAAGCACTGTATCGAAAACTGTATAAGCGTACACAAGATCTGGTGAAAGCAGGAGAGAAGACCAAGCAGGATGTAGAAACCATGCGAAACTCTCTCAAGATCAAGAAACTTGATCGTCGTATCTATGCTGTAGAGAAGCAGCAACAGCTACTCAAACTCTACACCAAGGTGAGCCGTTGACCTTCTCAGCGTACATGCAGGCGTGGCTCTATGGTGAAGAGGGCTATTACAAAAAGTTCAAGGCGATAGGAAGAGGCGGGGATTTTTATACAGCGGTCAGTACCTCTGCTTTTTTTGGTGCCAGCATTGCCAATCATTTTTTGAAGCTTCTTGAAGAGGGTGTAGCAGACAGGCAAGGATGGCTGATAGAGATAGGTGCCCATCAAGGCTACCTGATCAGTGATATGATACAGTGGCTCTATAGTTGTGATCCTGCGTTGATCGAGACGCTGCAGTTTGGTATCGTGGAGCGCCAGCCAGAGGTGCAGGAGGCGCAAAAGGTCTACCTCCATCAGCGTTTTGGTGATGCGGTCAAGGTACACTTTTTCAATGATATTTCGGAAGTAGAGGCGGCATATGCGTTTATCGTCGCAAATGAGATACTGGATGCTTTTCCCTGTGAACTCTACAAAGATGAAAAAATAGCCATAGTGGACGATCATCACATCACATGGCAGGAAGCGCCACAGGACATTGTGGCATTTGCACAAAAACATTGGCTCAGAACTGGAGAGATTGCTGTGGGCTATGAGGCATTTGCCGAGGCGATGGCAGCGGGGATAGAGAAGCTGGATTTTGTGACTTTTGACTATGGTGAGAAGTATGTGCGTAATGACTTTTCTATTCGCATCTACCGAGAGCACGAGACGCTACCTCTGTTTGATGAGACATTGGTGCTTTCGGAAGCCTATCAAAAAGCAGATATTACCTATGATGTCAATTTTGCCCAAGTCATGGCATCATTTGAGAGTGCGGGATTTGAGACGGTGGGGTACGAGACGCAGGCGAGGGCACTGGTACGATTCGGACTAATCGATATCCTGGAGCAGTACGCCAAAACCACCAACGAGATCAATTATCTCAGAGAGGTAGATCGGATCAAGACACTCATCTCTCCCACGGTCATGGGAGACCGTTTCAAGATGCTGCATTTGAGGAAGTAGCTTCTCTTAGCCTTGCTTGAGTTTTTTGAGTATAGCACAGCGTTTGATGGCACCAATTTCTCCGCCAAAGCGCTTGCTGTATCTTTCAAATTTGGCAGCACCTATCATAGAGATACACTCTTGTTTGTTCATTGAAGAGGCCAGCGCTGTACTGGGGGCTGGAGATGTGACTGCGGGTTGGCTTACGGCAGTCTCTATGGGATTGTTTGCTTCTATAGGCTGATCTATTTTTTGAGGCTTATCTGTGTTTTGAATCGTTCCTTGGAGACCAAGGAGTTCAGGATCCTTCTCTTTGGAGCCTACACTGTAAGGCTCTGGTTTGAGCTTGTATTTGTGTTCGGTGCGCGTGGTGTCATACAGTCTCCCCGTTCCTGTCCTTGTAGTTGTGGTTGTAGTTTTGGGTTTTGTTTTGTTTTGATGGACGACAGATACCGACTCTATCGGAATATGTCTGACGCGGCGCACGCAGCCACTCATTAGTAGCATAATCAATAATCCATAGCCAATATATCTCATATTTTCTTCCTTTGCCCCATTGTTGCTAGTATTTTACTTTATAATACTTAAAATAAGCTCTAGAAAGTGTCTTTATTCTAATTCTACGATAACAGTCGCAATGGCAAAGTCGCCATCATGGCTGATAGAAAGTGAGCTATTTTGGATTGGGTGTAGGGTTGCGGCTTGTGTGCTGAGTGTAAAGTAGGGTGCCCCTCTGGGGTCTTTGAAAAGTTGGATGTCATGAAAGCCAAGACGGGATCCAATGCCGCATCCCAGCGCTTTGGAAATTGCTTCTTTGGCTGCCCAGAACCCTGCGAGAGACTCTACCTTGTGGGCGAGTGCAATCTCGCTGCTGTTGAGAAACCTTTTTTTGAAGCTTTCTCCATGACGATCAAGTGCTTGTGTTATACGTGAGACCTGTATGATATCTGTTCCAATTTTCATAGAGGTAGTATAGCAGAAAATACTAAACAAATATCCACTCAACTACCTTGGAAACTTCATCGGCAACAAAGCATTTGATTGCACTTTTTTCGATGGGCTTTGCTGGCACAATGACTTTCTTAAAGCCCTGTGTCTCTATCTCCTTGAGGCGTTGTGCGAGACCAGAGACTTCCCTGACTTCGCCTGTGAGACTGACTTCGCCTAAAAAGAGAGTCTCGGAGCTCAATTCCCTGTCCCGGTAGCTGCTGAGAATAGCTGCGATAATCGCCAAGTCTGCTGAAGGTTCGTTGATCTTGATGCCGCCGGAAATATTGATATAGACATCATAGGTGCCTAGTGGAAGGTCGAGCTTTTTTTCCAGCAGTGCCAGAAGCATATTGAGACGGTTATTGTCGAATCCCGTAGAGCTGCGTTTGGCGTGTCCGTAGGATTCGGAGACCAGTGCCTGTACTTCGATAATGATAGGTCGGCTTCCCTCCATGATGACAGTCAAAGCAGAGCCTGACTGAAGCTTCTCTTTGTCAAAAAACCTGCCTGCCATACTTTTGGCATCATTGAGCCCTCGGGCATTCATCTCGAAGATACCTACTTCATTGGTAGAGCCAAAGCGGTTTTTGAACCCGCGTAGTAATCTCAGTTCCGAGTTGGTATCCCCCTCAAAATAGAGTACTGTATCGACCATATGCTCAAGCACCCTAGGTCCTGCGATAGAGCCATCCTTGGTGATATGCCCGATGATAAAGATGGGGATATGGAGGCTCTTAGCGATACGCATGAGTTCGAAGGTGATTGTACGCACCTGTGTAACTGAACCTGGAGCTGAGGGGGTTTCCTCAGAGTAGAGTGTCTGAATGGAGTCGATGACGATAAAGTCATACTTTTTGCTACCCACCTCAGAGAGTACGGTAGAGAGATTGATCTCCGGGAGGAGATAGAGCTTCTCATGGTTGGCATCCAGGCGGTTGGCACGCAGCTTAATCTGCCCTGCAGACTCTTCACCGGAGACATAGAGTACAGTTCTGTCACTCTGGGCGAGATTGCCAGCAATCTTGAGTAGGAGTGTAGATTTTCCGATTCCTGGGCTTCCACCGATGAGGGTGAGTGATCCAGGTACGATACCACCTCCGAGCACCAGATCCAGCTCTTTGCTCCCTGAGCCAAATCGGATGATATTGTCCTCATTAATCTGTGTGATAGGTTTGGCATTGCCCTGTGACGATATACTGGCTACGGAGTTGGTCTCTTTGAGAAATTTAATCTGTTCTGCGTTGAGCTCTATGAGGCTTTCCCACTCATTACAAGAGGGGCATTTCCCCATCCATCTAGGGCTCTGAAACCCGCATGTCTGACACTCAAAAAGTGTTTTTTTCTTCGCCATTTTTCTGTTCCTCTATTGTGTTGATGCTATTGTATTGGATTTTAGAGAAAAGGAGTCAAAAAATGCCATATTGTCATATTTTTCTCTTTTTGTGACTTGCAAAAAGAACTCATAAAACCGTCATGCTTTTATGGCTATAATACCACATTAATTGAGGAGTATGTATGAATCTAGGTAGCATCAAACATCTGCTGATCGGACTGTATCTGACCAACAGCTATGGACTAAAACTGAGAAAAACAGAAGATCCAAAAGAGAAAAAAAGACTCAGGCTAGCCTATGCTAAAGCACAACTTTCGGCACTCAATATCACTGTTAGTGTAGAAAACCCTGAGATGGTTCCAAAAGATGGGAAATATCTTTTGATTAGTAACCATAGAAGTATTATCGATCCTCCCATTCTGGAGATGGCACTTTACAATAGTGCTCTGTATGGACTATGGATTTCCAAAAAAGAGCTCTACAACTCGCCTTTCTTTGGACTCTTTGTTCGTAACGGAGGCTCTATCCTCCTAGATAGGGAGAAGCGTCAGATGAGTGGCTTTTTTGCAGATGTCAAAAAAGGCGTCTCGGAGGGAAGTTCGATTTTTATCTTCCCCGAGGGTACACGAAACAAGACCGAAAAGCCACTGGGCACATTCAAAGATGGTTCCCGTATCATCGCGATGAAAAACAGGCTGCCCATCCTCCCTGTCTATATCCAAACCCATGCCGGCGAGACACTCAAGGCAGCGATAAAAGATGATAAGACGCCACGGGAAATCGTGGTGCGTTTCGGAGAGCCACTTCCCTATAAGAGCAGAGAAAATCTGGAAATCGCCTATAGAGAAGCTTTTGGTATCTCCTAAGGCTTACTGCTTTATGCCTGCCTATTGGCATCCTCCAGTTTTTCTGAAATCTGCTTGAGCAGAGGGGGATAGTCTAGCTTATCAAAAAAGAGCTCTACCATTTTGGGCTCAGTGGTACCTATCTCGTCAAGCTTTTCAAAAAATGTATCAAAGTCTTTGATAGTAATGGTTTGCTGTATACCCAATGACTTCGCCAAATCCAGATACTTCCACATATAGATATCATTATAGGACTGAGTAGGCCCATGAATGGCACGCTCGATGGTGTAGCCATCATTGTTGATGAGAAAGATGGTGATATTAAGATTATACTTGGCGATAAGGCTGACTTCCTGGGCAGTGAGCTGAAAGGAGCCATCTCCGATAAAGAGCAGTACCCTGCGATCGGGTGAGGCAATAGCAGAACCGATGGCAGCAGGGAGTGTGTAGCCGATAGATGCCCAAAGAATCTGAGAGACAAAATCAATCCCAGCAGGAAGATTCTGATGCAACAGTCCAAAGAGTGAAGAGCCTGCTTCAGCTACGACGATATCGCCCTCATTGACAATATGCTTTGCCACAAGTGGCCAAAATGGCGCATGTCTGAGCTTTTCTCCTGCAAGTGCTTCTGCTATAAGGCAGGCATGGGTTGGTCGCTCAAAGGGGAGATGGTGTGCAGGATTGGGCTGCATATGTTCTATGAGATATTCCAGCACCATCTCTACGCTGATATCGGCATAGAGATCTTTGCCGATCTTGATGCTCTCTGGTTTGATGGCGATCACTCGGCTATAGTCGATTCCGTCTTCTGTGAAGCCTCCTGAGTTCAGGTCAGTATCAACTGTACCGATGGACAGGATACAGTCAGAGCTCTGCACCAGTGCCACGATCCCTTCCGTGCTATAGTCGGCAGCATAGATGCCTAGATAGTTGGGTTCTGCGACATTGGTTTCATTGATAATGGATTTTCCCATGAGCGTGGTGACAAATTTGGACTGTGTCTTCTGTAGCAATTGGGTGACATGTGCTCTCCATCCGAATCGTGCCGTGTTGATGCCCAGCACAAAAATCGGGCGTGTTGCCTCTTTGAATTGTGTGATGATGGCTTCTCCCAGTTCTGCAACCCTGTAGCTGTCTCTGTTGTGTCGGTGAAAAGCGATAGAGGCAATATCCTCATCCACTTCCCTATCGATCAAGTCCGTAGGCAGCCCAATATAGCAGGGCTTTTTGGAGGTCAGCATATGGGAGATCACCCGTTGGAGCTCAGTGATATAGTTGTGGGCAGTCAGTATGGTAGTAGCGCCGGAGATAGGCGCGAAAGAGTCGAGAAAGTTATTTTTCTTGTAATTACCTAGAGTGTGATGCACCGGTACATCATTTTCCAGAAGGTTGCTGTTGGGATAACCGACAATATGGAGGATAGGTACATTGTGGGCATAGGCTCCGGCGATGCCATTGGCGGCACTGAGCTCTCCTACCCCATGTGTGGTGACCAGTACCGCCATACCATTTTCTCTGGCATAACCATCTGCCGCATAGGCAGCATTGAGCTCATTGCAATTGCCTATCCATGTGATCTCTGACTCTTCTACGATATAGTCCAAAAACCTCAGATTGTAATCTCCAGGTACACCAAAAATATGCCCGACATCCAGTTCTTTGACGATAGTCAGAATAAAATCCCCAAGTTTCATAAGCAGACCCCTTTTTTTCGCCTATCTTAACGAAGAGGAGATAAAAGAGATATTAAATTAAAATTTTTTATGAAACTAATCTGAATGATTGATGAGATAAAGCTTCTGCTTGCGGTTCATTTTTTTCTTGATCTCGTACTCTCGTTTGGAGGCGGTGCTCCTGTCCTTGAATGTCTCATGATAGACCAGTGTGACGGGGCGGCGGGCTCGGGTATATTTGGCACCCTTGTCGGAGTGGTTGTGCTCCTCTATGCGACGCTCCAGCTCTGTGGCGATCCCTGTGTAGAGGGTCGCATCTGCACACTCGACGATATAGACATAGTACATCTGCTAGAGGAAGATCTCATTGAGGATGATGTTGACATAGTCATTGGCTTTGAATCTGACCAGATCTTCGGGGGTTTCGCCTGTGCCCATGTAGTAGATCGGCATCTGTAGCTCATCGGCGATAGTCAGTACGGCACCCCCCTTGGCAGTACCGTCGAGCTTGGTAATGATGATACCGTCTATGCCAATGATCTCATCGAAAGCTTTGGCTTGGTTGATGGCAGAGCTCCCCTGCGTGCCATCCAGGATCAGCAATTTTCTGTGGGGTGCTGCCTTGAGTGCTTTGTCGGCGACTCTGGCCATCTTCTTGAGTTCTTCAGAGAGATTGGACTGGGTATGGAGTCTGCCGGCAGTGTCGATGATGACATTGTCGATACCCTTGGCATCTGCCGACTGGATGGTGTCATAGACTACCGCAGAGGGATCATGTCCCTGCTGGGTAGAGACAATGGGAATATTAAGCTTGGCTGCCCAGCGGCTCAGCTGTTCTATCGCAGCAGCACGGAAGGTGTCTCCAGCGCCAAGCATGACAGTGCGCCCCTGCGTCTGGTAGTGTCGTGCGAGCTTGGCGATAGTGGTGGTCTTGCCTGCACCATTGACCCCTACGATCATCTCGACAAAGGGCTTGTAGCTACCAGGTTCGATCCATTCGGCACGGTACTGAAAGACAGAGATGAGGGAGTTGAAAGCCTGTACCTTGGTGATGCTCTCAGGCAGCCCTTCCAACAGGCGCTCTACGAGGTCATAGTTGACATCTGCTTCGAGCAGAATATCCTCAAAATCCTCTTTGGGTATTGTGGATCGCTTTTGGGGGGTGACCTCATGGATCACTTCAGTGGTTTTGCCAAAGGCTTTTTTCAGAAATCCAAATACTGCCATACTATTTCCTCCTTAGTTGCTCTATATCTGCTTTAATCATCTCTATAGGGGTGGCGCCGACATAATGCATAGTATACTCTCCATTTTTAAACAGAAGTGTAAGTGGAACGGGATAGTTTTTTCCCAGTTTCAAAAAATCTGCCAGTCGCTGTGCCAGTGCATCATTGTCTGGGCTATTTGAGATGAAGTAGCTGGCATGATGTGTTTTCATAAACTTCCGTAGATGTTCTGGACTCTTGTTGCTGTTGGCCATGATACCCACTACAAACAATGTCTTGGGATAGGATTTTTGTAAGGTGTCCAGATAGGGAATCATGCCGCAGCTTGGCGGTGACCAAGAGGCAAAAAGGTGGATAAGCACAATAGGCTGAATAACTTTATTTAGAGAGAGATGGTTCTGTTTTAGCGTGAGTGTCGTGGTGCGCTGGTCAATATCGGTGATGACAAACTTGCTCTGTGGTATAGATATCTCGGGGGAAAGGGGCTGTGATGTGCTCTGGGTAGCGTCAGATGTTTTGTCGCTACAGCCTGTCCATAGGGTGAGTGATGCTATAATAAAAAAGAAAGAAAGAGATCGCATTGCCCGCCTGCTATAATTTAGTCATGCGGATTATATCCAAAGTTGGTAAAAGTGAGAGGATATGACAAAACAGCATTTTAGAAAAAAATCCCTACAGAGACTCAAGAGACTCTCCTGGCAGAGGCGCTATCTGGCAGATAAACAGATCAATAGTATGCTCTACCATATGATAAAGTCAAGAGGTGCGAAGTGTGTCATGCTCTATATTCCTCTGAGAATGGAGGTGGATGTGATGCCCCTGATACGGAAGCTTCGTGGAGAGGGTATTTTGGTATTGGTGCCGTTTATGGAAGGTGAAAGTTTCAGACTGGTAAAATATAGATTGCCATTACAAACAAAAAAATATGGTATAAAAGAACCAAAATTTTCAAAACAGTATAGAAGAAAAATGATAGAGTTTGCCATTGTTCCTATAATCGGAACAGATAGAACCCTGAGGCGCGTAGGTTTCGGCAAGGGGATGTATGACAGATTTTTTGCAAGATATAAACAAGATATAAAAGAGATTGTGTTTACCCAGAGGGTGCTTTGCCAAAGCAAAGTGACGATAACAGATGACTATGATGTGGGGGCAGACAGGGTCATCACTGCCTGATGGTGTAGAGAGGGTTATTGGAAATTTTGGTTTCATACAAGGGGTTCTGTTTAGGATACCTACAAGGAAACAATATGTATATAGTACCAGGAATTTCCCTTTTGGTAGGGTTAGGTATAGGTGTGGCTGTTTCGAGAATAGGAAACAGCAGGCGCTTCGCCTATCTGGAGCGTGAAGCACAGGCCAAAGCAAAGACGATAGAACAGGAGACCAGTCTGCTGCTTGAGAAAGCAAAAGTGCAGGTCAGAGAACGAGAGCTCGAGCAGAAGAAAGAGCTGGATGCAGCTGCAGCAGAGCTGGAAACCCGCAACAGAGATCTCATGCTCAAAGTCAGAGAAGCGCAGACCCAAAAAGAGAAAGCACTACAGAAGCAAAATACACTGGTAGAGAGAGAAAAAAATCTTGAACTGCTAGAACATCGCAAGCAAGAGGAAATAGACAGAGCGATACAAATGCAAGAAAATGTAGCCTCTTTTACAGCGCAGGAGGCCAAAAGCTATATCCTGCAAAAGACAGAGGAGAAGGCACAGTCAGAGATCGCAGCCATCGTGCGAAAGCATGAGAAGATTGCCAGCGAGGAGGCAGAGAAAAAGGCCAATTATATCTTGGCACAGGCCACGACACGCTATGCCGGAGAGTTTGCCGGAGAGCGACTGATCAATGTGGTCACACTCCCTAGCGATGAGCACAAAGGGCGCATCATTGGCAAAGAGGGGCGCAACATCAAAACCATGGAGCAGTTGCTGGGTGTCGATATCATCATCGACGATACCCCAGGCGTGATACTGGTAAGTAACTTCAATCTCTACCGTCGTGCGATTGCTACCCGCGTGATCGAGATACTGGTCGAGGATGGGCGTATCCATCCTGGGCGTATCGAAGAGGTGCACGAGAAGGTGCAGGCAGAGTTTGAGCAGAAGATCTATCAGGATGGGGAGCAGGTGGTGATCGATCTGGGACTTTTCCCCATGCATGAAGAGCTGATCAAACTGCTGGGGCGACTCAAATACCGTGCCAGCTATGGGCAAAATGCCCTCGCACATACGCTGGAGGTTGCCAGACTCGCTAGGGTCTTGGCTGCCGAGATGGGTGGTGATGAAAAGCTGGCAATGCGTGCAGGGCTCCTACATGATATCGGCAAAGCACTCACGCAGGATTTTGGTGGCAGTCATGTGGATCTGGGTGCAGAGGTCTGCAAGCGGCACAATGAGCACCCTACGGTGATCAATGCCATCTATGCCCACCATGGTCATGAGCCTTTCGACTCTGTAGAGAGTGCAGCAGTCTGTGCAGCTGACACCCTCAGTGCTGCCAGACCGGGAGCCAGAAGAGAGGTGCTGGAGAGCTTTACCAAGCGCGTCAAAGATATCGAAGCACTGGCGATGGAAAACGAGGGGGTGTTGCAGGCCTATGCTATCAATGCCGGCAGAGAGATACGAGTCTTTGTCGATGCTGGGAAGGTGGGCGACAATGAAGCAGTACTGCTCAGTAGCACTCTTGCAAAAAAGATAGAAAATAAAGTACAATACCCTGGTGAGGTCAAGGTCAATGTGATCCGCGAAACCCGTGCGGTGACCTATGCAAAATAAAGAACAGCTCTAAAAGTAAATGTTTTTTGTCCAATACTCTGGCAGTCACAAACGCAAGCGCCCATTTCATGGGTTGAGTGCTCCTTTGTCGCATTGGGAAAAAACATCATTTATATTATATAAAGGAGTCACTTGCAAATTCAAACTCCAGCAACCAGCCGGTCTCCCCACGTCGTAATTTCTGAGATTAAAAAAATCTGTATCGGGCAATAATCCTGAGATATTATCC
>JALVVQ010000151.1 GCA_027023325.1 Campylobacteraceae bacterium
TTTTGCCCTCTTGAAGCATCTGCATCATAAGGCTGATAAAGATTTCTGTTTTGCCTGAGCCAGTGACACCAAAAAGCAAGGCTTTGTCTTTTTTTAGGAGTTGGTTGTGGGCCTCTTCTTGCGCAGCGGACAAGGTAGGTCGGGGTGCCCCCACCCCGACAATCACATGCTTATCCTGCTTGATCATATCCCCACCATAAGACATGGGATCGTCGGGGACAGGAGACCCCGACCTACCAAAATTTCTCATTTGTTCATTTCGGTACGGAATGAACAACGATATCGCCTCCGAAAACGAAGAGAAATAATACGCTGAGATAAACTTAGCGATCTCCATCTGCTCAGTACTATACTGCTTTCCCATCTCTGCCATGATCGCTTCCGTCTCAAAAACAGGTTTCTCTCTTTTTTGAAGTATAACGGCCTGTTTCACTGTGGTATGCAGAGGGACACTGACAACACTACCGACAGACAAGAGATGTGATGCGTGGTAGATTAGGTGCGGCGCACTGGAGCGCAGCAGCATAGTTTCATAGTAATACAAACTAGAGACAGGACAGGCTAAAGATCACTCATGCCGGGCACACCACAAGAAGTTTTTACCAGTTTGTTTTTCTTGTCAGTGACACCCACACTAAACACACAGGTAGATGCATCTGGTGCAGTGAAAGTAAAGACATCACCAGACCTGGACCACCTGTCACCCAAACCATACTCCAAAAGCCCTTCAGCTGTGGCTCCATCGATATCAGCAAATTCCCCTTTGAGTATCCGCTTTTGGCGCTCTGTAGCTATCGCAGAGCGTAGTGCAGCCACAGTGGTTTTTGCCTTGGTAATGACCGCATCATTGCGGGTCATGGCAAATTTTGGGATGGCTATCGCTGCCAGTATCCCTACCACTGCGATCACAAAGACCAATTCAATCATAGTAAATGCTCGCCTCATTCTTATTCCTTTTCTTACAAGATTTCTCTTTTTTCTTGATTATACCATTTTTTATTCATTATTCTGATATACCCCCATGTCACCTGCTCCAACTACCTACACACTAAAAATAAAATATATGACTTATCGTCAGTAGATTTTGTTCAGCGATGCGTTTTGCTTCCTGATATACCATCTCAATATTTATATTATAGCTATAAAAGTATCAAATTATCGGTAAGGATAACAAGTCTATTAGGAACATCGTGTCAAATATTGTTAGTGGTAAAAAAAAGGGGGGGGTGTTCCATATCCGAAGATATGGAACAGGGAGGTAAAACATTCTAGAACTGGTGAACAACGCCTGTACCATTAGACATGCTATTCTTAGCTGAAATAAGATGTGCCTGAGTACAAGAGTTGGATGAGCCCGCATCTGTAACAGTAAGTTTACCAGTAGCATCATCCTTGCCTAATGTGTAGCAAGCGGCACCTGCACCATCATTGAGTCCTGTAGTACAGGCTACTGATGTAAGATCAAAGGCCTCAGTTTTGAGGTATGCTCCACCTGCATCAGCAACACATGTTGCCAAATTATTAGCAATTTTTGCACCTTCTGCATCACCTCTAGTAGCTGCCAGTTTTGGGATGGCAACTGCTGCCAAAATTCCGATAATTACGATAACAAAGATCAATTCGATCATAGTAAATCCGCGTCTCATGTTAGTCATGATAAACTCCTGTGTTTTGATGTATGTCCTAGTTCAATAACTAGTCATGCCAGAAGTATAACAGAAAAATGTCAAAAAACCTAAAAAAATGTCAAATGCCCCATAAAATGACAGAAATTAGATACTTTCTATCTCTTTGAGCAGGTTTTTAATCTCCTTGTCATCCCTATAGTAGCGTCCTGCCAGCTTGAGATAGGCGATAAAGAGCCGCTCTGCGCTGTTGTCTTCATGTAGGTTGATCTGTGCATCCCTGAAATGGTCTTCCACAAAATCCACAAAGCCATCATCCAGCTCCTTGGTCTTAAACCGCATACCGTTGACGGTCAGTGCTACTTTTCTCATACTTACCCCTTTTATATATATTATAGTAAGCTCTAGCCCAAGAGCGTCTCTACTTTGGCAATGATCGCTTCGATCTCTGTGTCTTTCTCCATGATCTCATTTTTAAGCTGCTGTATCTGCTCCTCTTTGGATAGCAGTTGGCTCTTGAGTGTATCCACCTCTTCAGTATTGCCACTGGTCTCTACCAGTTCAGCCTTTAGTCTACCGATCTCACTCTGCGCTGCCTGATAACTATTTTTTATCGCCTCGATCTTCTCTTTGAGTCTGTCTATTGCCTGCATGGGTTATTCTCCAATTATTTTGTTTTGCTATAATAGCGTAAGAATTAAAAATTAAAAATTAAAAATTAAAAATACGATGGACTTTAGGAGTGATGCTGTGCAAAAAAACAATATTCTGCATCAAAAGAGTTACGCGTTCGCTATAAGAGTAGTCAATTTGTCACAATATCTGATAAAAGAAAAGAAAGAATATATCCTTAGCAAACAAATCTTGCGCTCTGGCACCTCTGTAGGCGCGCTGGTAAGTGAGTCCGAATTTGCACAGTCTCATGCTGATTTTATCAATAAACTCACTATTGGTTTAAAGGAGGCAAATGAGACAAAATACTGGATTAATCTACTCCACGACACAAACTTTATCTCAAAAGCCATGTATACAAGTCTCCTAAGCGATATCAAAGAACTCATAAAACTTCTTGTATCTATCATAAAGAAACTCAAAGAAAAAAGCAAATAATAATGCCATATCATACCCCTTTTAATTTTTACTTTTTAATTTTTAATTTG
>JALVVQ010000152.1 GCA_027023325.1 Campylobacteraceae bacterium
CCGCCAATACCACTATCAGTCAGCATGGCAAATCTCCCATCCATGGCATCCAAGCTTGACACTCTGGTATGAATCGCGTCCCCCATAAAGTCCTTGATATCAGGAAACTGTACCTCGGCACCAAACTGCTTGGTCTGCATGTTATAGCGCTGCATTTTGCCTGTATCCGTACCTATATAGAGCATCTTTCCATCGGTAACTATGTCTTTGGCAGCACCATCCACAACAATCTTTTCCGCAGGGCTAAGCACCACCGTTGCCTGCAGCCAAACCGACAGTATTACCCCGAGAAAGAATATATACCTCATGAGACAATCTCCTCCAGCATACCAAAGATAGCTCTGGAAATCTGTGTGTCACTCAGGTCGGAATACACCCCAAACAAATCCTCTTCAGAGGAGGTAAAACGCTCAAAATGATCAAAGCTCTCTAGCATTTCGGTAAGCTCTGCCAGCCCCTCTTCTCCTATCATTGAAAGTGTAGGCTCAGCAATATACAGGATATAATTGTAGACACTAGAGTCAAATTCCTCAGTCTCTTCTCCGTCTGCCTCTTCATAGTTGTCATCTACGACGACGAGCTCTCGGTCTGTAAAAATATTCTCTGGTAATCTTGCTGCCAATGCAGGAAAATCATTTCTCACCTCTTCTAGTGTCATTGTGCTACTCCCTTATCTATAGGTTCTTTGATCTCTAAAGGGCTACATTCTATAGCATCCACAGGACAGACCGAGATACAAAATCCGCATCCCGTGCAGAGATCCCTGTCAATCACAGGATTGAACATGCCATTAAATAATATCGCATCGTCAATACAAGGCTCCTTACAGGAGAAGCAGATCACCTGATTGTGCGCCACACACGCTTGGGTATTGATCTGGAAAATTGCTGCAATCTTTTCTGTATAGTGACTTTCTCCCAGACTCAACACACCCTGCTCGCATGCCTTGGCACAGTCATCGCAAAAGGTACACCCACTGGAAGCAAAGCTCAACTGAGCAGTGCCATCCACACCGATAAAAAGTATCTTCTCTTCACAAGAAGCCACACACGCCTTGCTCTCACAAGTAGGGCACTCACTCTGAAAAAGAGATTCACTCAGACCATAAGGCGGTCTCACCACGAGGGGAGAGACATCCTTGGGGATCTGGTTGAGTGGCTTGGCGAAAGATTTGAAAAAATCCCGTCGCGATGCCACTTACTTTACACCTGCATTGATCACATCAATGAGGTTTGACTTCACTTTCTGCTCATCATTACCAAAATCTGGCGTGAAGGTATTACCCACCAGTGTATCGATATCTGCCTGCGGTGCATGGCACTGAGAACAGTTAAATCGTGCGGGATTGAGCTTATTCATTTTCTTGACAATCGTTTTAAAATCACCCGTATTGTCTACCTCTTTACCCTCTTTGGTAATCTTGCCATCTGCTGCCATGCCTGTGGCAGGTCTAAAGTTGGCAAAGTGTGATGCCGGGATTGCTGTCGCCTTGACGCTGGGCGCTACTTCTGGCATATGGCATCCCAGACAGGCATTGTTGCCCTTGGTGATCGGCAGTAATCCTTCCACATCATGAGGAATCATTGGAGGAGCATTGGTATAGGCTCTCTCAAATCTATCTGCGGCACCTGCGGCTGCTCTGGTAAATTTACCCTCTTCTGGCGACGCTTTGTCTTCACTGTAGAGATCGACCTTTCGCAGACCCAACTCCTCTTCTGTGATCACTTTTTTCGCACCAAGATCCTCTTTGGCGATTCTGTCTGTCGAAGAGGCAGCATCGTTGATATTAACGACCTTGCCTGCAGTGGCAGTCACAGAAATCAAACCCAAAGCCGCCATGGTGATTAAACTTTGTTTTAGCATAGTTGCTCCTTATTTGCTTTTTAGAAAATTACGGAGATGAAAATCGAGTGCGTCATCATCACACACATCGATACATCGTCCACAATTGGTACACTCAGGCTTGACGACACCTTCGCTTCGCTTGCCTATCATGTTCAGTACCTGCACTTCCGGGCAGACATCCTTGCATTTCATACAGAGTGTACAATTGTCATGATTGTGCTCTACCTCCAACAGACCGTATTTGCCTATCAGTGAGTGCACACCTCCCAATGGACACACATGTCCACACCATCCATTTTTGAGAACAAAAAGATCAAAGAGAAAGATCGCTACCAGCAACCCTGCTCCTGCACCAAACCCAAAGATCACGCCTCGGTTGAGAATCGTGATCGGAGAGATGATCTCAAACGCTGCCAGCCCACTCACAAATGATACCAGCAATGCAAGCACTACCATATAGTATCGCAAGTTTCGTGTGACCCAGACCTTGTGCTCTATCTTGTCGATATAGAGCTTTCGTCTGAGCCAGACTGCTGCATCTGTCACCATATTGACCGGACAGACCCAGCTACAGAATGCTCTGCCGCCTATGATGCCGTAGAAGAGTGTGATAATCACCGCACCCAGCAGGACATCAAAAGACAACACCGCACCAGCAGCAAGAAGCTGCAATACTGCAAAAGGGTCACTCAGCGGTATCGTACCCAGTACAGAAGAGCCCGACAGCGTACCGCTGAGCATCTTCCAGCCATAGGCATTGGCACCAAAATAAAGTACCAATAGCGTGATCTGCGTGATCCGACGAAGGAACAGGTATTTGACATTACTCATAACTGACCCCTTCATTCAGATAATCTACAGGCTTCTTCTCACTTCGCTTGTCTATCGTATGGATCGCTTTG
>JALVVQ010000153.1 GCA_027023325.1 Campylobacteraceae bacterium
CGAAAGTGGTCAAGAAGAGACCCATTTTGGAATTAAAGGTTGCTCTCATCTCCTTGAGACCATAAGCACCCTGTAGACCTAGATACATCATACCGATCAAGATCGTAGCATATGCACCAAAGAATGCCAAGTGTCCATGTGCTGCAGTAAACTGCGTACCATGCGTATAGATATTGACCTGTGGCAGTGTATGGAAGAAGCCCCAGATACCAGCACCAAGGAAGTTACCAAAGGCGTTAGTAACCAACCAAGCCATTGCTGGTCCATTATTAATCGCTGGCTTTTCACCATTAATGCCCTGCTCTTTGCCCCAGTCATAAAGGACATGAACAAACATGGCAATCAATGGTACAGGCTCAAGTGCAGAAAAAAGTGCACCGATCTCCCACCAGTACTCAGGTGTACCGATCCAGAAATAGTGGTGACCAAGACCCAGAATACCAGAACCAAACAGCATCAAGACTTCGATCCATAGCCACATCTCAACGACTTCGCGCTTGGCACCGATGATTTTGATCAAGGCATACGCAGCAAGTGTTCCTACGAATACTTCCCATGTCGCTTCAACCCAAAGGTGTATCACCCACCACCACCAGTATTGATCCATGGAGATATTGTCTGTAAAGAACATACCTGCCAAATAGAGTCCAGCCAGTGCAAGAAGGTTTGCAACCATAACGGTCATGATACCTGTTTTCTTACCTGCTAGGAAAGTAGCAAATACATTCCAGTAGAAGATAAGAACCACAACGACAATACCAATATCAGCCCATCTTGGCGCCTCTATATATTCTCGGCCCTCATTAATCAGCCAAATTGTAGACTCTTTACCTGGTCCAATCTGAATAAAGATATAGACGAGGACAACAATAGTTACTGCCAATGTAAGTACCCAGAAGCCCAGCTTGCCGAGTCCTATCATTACACCTTCGTGCTCTGTCTCATCCGTCAACATATAGTAAGTCGCACCAATCATAGCATAGAGCATCCAGACAACCAATGCATTGATATGCACCATTCTGGCGACAGAAAAGTCAAAGAGTTCAAACAGAAATGCTGGATAGAGAAACTGAATCGCGGCGATAAGCCCCATCAACAGTTGTGCACCGAAAAGAATAATCGCTACTCTAAAGTACATCATTCCAAGCTCTTTGCCTTTGTTACCCGCAAATGAATTTGTTTTAATACTAGTGAGCATTGGTGCCTCCTGCTTTGAATTGTTCTACAGTTTTAGAGAAGTTTCTAGGGAAACCATTTGTATCAATACTACTCATGTGCTTCAAAAATGCCACCAAGCCTTTTGCTTCATCAGCAGTGATCTTGAGATCTGGCATCATTCGCGCATGTGTAGGGTACTGTGAAGGGTGCTGCAGGAATTCTGCCATTGCCTCTTCCACGGTATTCTTACCTGTCATAGGCTGCATTGCGCCACCTTTTTGCCATGCAGGATCAAGCCATGCTTTGGTCAAATCCGGTGCATAGTATGCGCCGTTACCCAGTAGTGTATGACAGTTCATACAGTTTTTTGCCTGCGATGTCAGTTTTCCTAGGTGTAGCAGTGCTGCTGCCTCTTTTTCACTCCACTCTTTACCAAAAAATGGTTGTTTTTTGCCAATGACTGGCACCTCATGTCCTCTTTTCTCGCTCATTTGGTAATCAATATGATAATTGATCACTGTAGGAGCAGGAACCCTTTTGGTAATACCTTTTGCAAGGTCTGCCTCCGTACCCATACCGATCTGACCCATTGTGTCAAATGTCAGCCAGATAAGCAACATAGTCGCAAATCCTGTCACCCATGCAGCTGATCTTCGCCAGAACGGTATACTGGTCCAGACGGAAAGATTTTCCTTAGCCATGTCTCCTCCTTGTGTTATTGTTGTGTTGTACTGTCTGTCTCTTCATAGCGTTTCTCCGACTCCTGTATCAAATAAAAATAGAGATGCGGGATAAACAGGTATGCCACCATCGTCACCATCAGTACCTTGGAGGTAAAATGGTTACTCTGGATCATTACAGAGAGTTCATACAGACTATATGCTTGCAATGCCCACATCAAATATCCAACTGGATGCCATTTTTTGGAAAAGAACCCCATCTTGGAGAGGGTAATGATCGCAGCATACCCTACGCCAAACAGAAGCACAAGTGTCGAAACCACAAAAATAGGTAGAAACTGATCTGGTGCTATCTCTGGTCTAAAATAGAGCTGTTCCATGGAACCCCTTTGAATATTTTCTGCGCATAGATACCCCTATAGTAAGAGTACCTACAAAGCATGAGAGTATTATGACAATATCTACCGAAGATAGGGTTGATACAAGTCAAGGAAAAGGGTAAAAGGGCAAAAATAGTCCTATTAGACCATCTGCTCAATCTCTCCACTTTTAATGATACAGTTTTACTGAGTAAAAAAGCGCATTATCTTCAATAAGAGTATAGGGAACCTCTAGGGAGCTAGAGAGATTATGGGGTATCACCTATGGCCAGAGGCGCTTCACCATAGTGGATGTATATGTTGCTATTTTACAATACAACGAGCAGCATGGAAAGGTCTTGAATAATTGGGTGAGACAAATAAATCTCCCTCCATAGACCACGCTTTTGATTTTTGTATGGTGATAGATTGGGCTGCTTTTCTCAGCATACGGCTTTCACACAAAATTACTTTGTCCTGCGCAAATGCTTTCTTCACACCAGCCATGCGGGAGGTTGTCATGCTGTAATGTCCGCCAATCAATACTGC
>JALVVQ010000154.1 GCA_027023325.1 Campylobacteraceae bacterium
TGTTTTTGTGTTGGCTTCGGTCATTTTGACACTGTACGACGATGCCGGTAGGCTCATGGGTGATGCGGATAGCGGATTCAGTCTTGTTTACATGTTGACCTCCGGCACCAGAGGCACGGTAAGTGTCGATACGGATATCTCTGTCTTCTATTTCGATATCGATATCATCTTCTATCTCTGGAGAGACCATCACAGAGCTGAAAGAGGTGTGGCGTTTGGCATTGGAGTCAAAGGGGCTGATGCGTACCAGTCTGTGGATACCGTTCTCTACCTTGAGATAGCCATAGGCATTCTCTCCTTTGATGATAAAACTCACATCTTTGATCCCTGCCTCTTCTGCTGGCTGATAGTCCAGTACTTCGACTTTGAATCCGCGTCTCTCAGCCCAGCGCAGATACATACGGTAGAGCATACTGGCCCAGTCCTGACTCTCTGTGCCTCCAGCACCTGGATGAATGGATACGATGGCATGGGCACTGTCGTGCTCACCACTGAGCATCATCTGTACCTCCAGTGCATTGGTGCTCTCCTGTAGAGACTCTGCATCCTCATAGAGCATCTCCAGCGTCTCTTCGTCTTTTTCATTATTGGCCATCTCAAAATACTCTACCGCATCGTGTACGGCATCTCTGGCATGCTCAAAGGTCGACAGCATGCGCTCTGTCCGCGTCTTCTCCTGGGAGATCTTTCCTGCAGCTTCCGCATCATTCCAAAAGTCAGGCTCTTGCTGCATCTGCTCGATCTCTTTCAGGCGTGCTTCGAGTTGATCGGGCTTGACGATATTGGTGATATTCTCTATCTTGGCAGAGAGGGTTTTGAGCAGTTCGCTGTATTCATAGTTGTCCACTGAGAGAGTTCCTTTTTCACTGTAGGGTACCATATGGCCTAGCATTTTAATGCGTGTGTTCTTGCAGCGCACATAGGCTTTTGGTGTTGTTGGGGAGAACACCCTACAGTAATATTTTGGTATGATTTTACCAAAATATAGCAAAATAGGTGGTTAGTGATGGTCATAGCAAGAACGATCGAGGCATTGCAGGAGGCGGGGGCTTCTTTGGAGGGCAGTGTAGGGTTTGTGCCTACAATGGGAGCACTGCATGAGGGGCACCTGAGTCTGATACGAAGAGCCAGAGAGGAGAATGCATGTCTTATCGTCTCGATCTTTGTCAATCCTACACAGTTTTTGGAGGGGGAGGATCTGGATGCCTATCCTCGAAGAGATGAAGCGGATATCAAGATCTGTGAGCTGGCCAAAGTCGATATCCTCTTTATGCCGACAATCGACCAGATATATGAGCAGGATGAGCTCTGTATAGGAGCACCGACAGTACGCGGCTATGTGCTGGAGGGAGCCAAGAGACCGGGACACTTTGACGGGATGCTGCAGGTGGTGATGAAGTTGCTGAATCTGACACAGGCAGACAGGGGCTATTTTGGAAAGAAAGATGCCCAGCAGCTGGCACTGATCATGCAGATGGTGCGCAACTACTTTATGGGCGTAGAGATCATCCCCTGCGAGATCGTCCGAGACAGCAAAGGGCTGGCACTCAGCAGCCGCAATATCTACCTCACAGCAGAAGAAAAAGAAAGAGCACTCTGCCTCTCGCAAAGCCTGAAAAAAGCCACAGAGATGGTCATGGCAGGAGAAAAAAGCACCCAAGCTATCACGGAGGCTATGGAGACCATACTGGAAGCTTCAGACAGGGTAGAGTATGTTGCGATCGTCAACAGGGTATTCGAACCCCTTCAGGAAGTAGAGATCGGCAACACGATCATTCTGGTAGCGGCATGGGTGGGGAAGCCTCGCTTGATTGATAATGTGTGGATCTAAAACAGATCTGGTAGTGCCTCGTGTGGGGTGGGGCGTCGTTTTCTACTGGGGGGAGTGAAAGCAGGTGCTGGTCGGGCAGCTCTTTTGGGGTGCGAGAGTGTACGCTTTCTCTGTTTGCGTTTTCTGATTTTCTGTTTGCGCTTGATCTCTTCCCGTTCTCTTTTCAGCTTGGCTTTAATCTCTCTTGTGCGCTGCCGTTGTTTGCGCTTGGCAGCTTCCTGTCGTTTTTTCTCTTCGGCTTCAAACTGCTGTTTTTGGATGACAGAGAGATCTGGCTGAAGGTAGCCCAACTCTATGAGGTTACTGACGATCTTTTTGAAAGTGGGTACGGCTGACTGTGAGGCGAAGTGCATATGTTTCTTGTCCAGACGGATCGCCAGTACACCGATCGTATATTTGTGACCCTTCTTATCATTGGCAAAACCATAGAAACTACTGTTGTATTTATCAATATATCTGCGGTGTTCGACGATATGGGCGGTACCAGTCTTTCCGCCAATTTCGAGTCCGGGGTAGCGAGCCGCTTTTCCAGTACCGTCTGAGACCACTTTTTTGAGTATTTTCTTCATTTGTGCCGCAGTCTGTTTACCGATGGGGTGAAGGTCGCCTACGCGTGGGCGGGTGCGGTACTTTCCCCCCTTCCCATTTTGGAGGTAGGCTGCGATCCTAGGGGTGACGGCCTTTCCGCCATTGTTGAAAGCACTGTAGGCTTTCCAGAGCTGTGCAAAGGAAGCCATCATGCCATATCCGTAAGCCTGGTTGGCACGGTGGAGTTTATTGGAGAGCTGCTTGCTTGTTTTGATTTTTCCCGGCAACTCTCTGGAGAGGTCAATTCCTGTCGCAGAGCCAAAACCAAACTTCTTGAATCCGCGATAGAACTCTTTCCCGGTCAATCTCCAAGCGATCTTGGAGATGCCGACATTGGAAGAGTGGACGATGATATCAGTGGCGGTCTGGGAGTCGAAGACCTCGTCATCACTGATGGTATAGCGCTCGCTGATCTTAAGTTTACCTCCTTTGGTATCAAACCAAGTATCTGGAGTGACTTTATTGTGTTCTAATGCAATGGAGAGCGTGATTGGTTTCATGACCGAACCTGGCTCATAGAGAAACTCACTGAACTTAGGGTTGAGATTATAGACATCTTTTTTACGTATATGATCAGGATTGTAGCGCTCGGAGCTAGCCAATGCGATTACTTTTCCGGTGCGACTCTCCATGATGCCAGCGATGATCTCTTTGGCGTGAGTGAGAGATTTCATTTTGTCTAGTGTCAGCTCAACTCTTCTTTGTAGAGAGAGGGGGATGTTGAGGTGAATGTCCATGCCATCTTTTCGGGATTTGACGACGCTACTTTTGTTTCGGATGATGGTACTGGCAACATCACGCATGCCTTTGACGGAGCCATTTTGGTTGCTGTTTAGATATTTCTCATAGCTGCGCTCTAGCCCTTTGACTCCCTTGACTTCGGTATATTTTCCTTCATCGGTATTGCGCACATAGCCCAATACTGGAGAGAGTGTGTCCTTAAGAGGGAAAAAGCGTTCTTCTCCATTTTCGGTGATATCCAGTCCGTACAGCAGATCTACCCCTCGGCTGTTTTTGATAGAGTGAAAGACCTTGAGTCTACGGAGTTTATAGGCGAGGGATTTGAGCCTGATGGCAGTATTGGCATCGATTTTGTCTGCCAGTACGGTATAGCCTGTGTGTTTCTTGAGGGTTTCCCTGAGGAATTTTTCATCGATACCGCTGTAGATGGAGAAGAGGCGGATCAGGAGTGTCTTTTTGTCCGGGTCGATACTCTGGGTAAAGAGGGTTGCCTGATAGGTCTTGCTGGAGCGGCTGAGCGTATAGTCATCACTAGAGATGATTTTTCCCCTGAGTGCCCTGTCATGGATAACGGCTGTATGAGAGGGGAGGTGCCGTTTGGCTGTGATAGTATGAAAGATTGAGACCAGAAAGCCCATTACTGCAAGCAGAAGAAGCACAAACAACACCAGCGTTCTGATCGGTTTTTGCTTGAATGTGCCTCCTTTCTTTTGCATATTTTCCCCTGTGGTTTCTTGATTTTTCGCTATTTTAGTAGATTTTATCTTCTAATAGACTATAATTATACTGATTTAATACTAAAAAATAGAAAAATAAGAAAAACCATGATTGACAAACCACTTTTTGCCGCTATTATCGCGCTTTTTACCATCTCGTTAATGATGAGCTATTCGCTCTCTACTTTTACGGTACTGTATCATGGATTTGGGGGCATGCACTTTTTTATCAGGCAGACATCTGCGGTGATGATGGGAATTGTGATTATGGTCTTTCTTAGCAGGCTTGATCCGGATGTGTGGTTTGCTCGGATAGGGTTTGCTCTTTTTATAGGCTCTTTCGCGGCTATGGTAATGATGCCTTTTCTGCCTGAATCTTTGGTCAAGAGTGTCTTGGGAGCCAAGCGTTGGATACGGTTGGGTCCGGTGTCGATTTCCCCAGTAGAATACTTCAAGGTGGGCTTTGTCTTTTTTCTCTCCTGGAGTTTTTCTCGTAAGATGCTTCTGCATGGCAAACTCTCTCTCTGGGAAGAGATCAAGGTGATTTTGCCCTATATGGCAATCTTCGCGGTGGCAGTGATGTTTATTGCTGTGTTTCAGAAGGATCTGGGGCAGGTGATGGTATTGGCTTTTACACTGCTAATTCTTTTCTCTTTTGCCGGACGGAGTCTGAAGCTGTTCTTTCTCAATATTAGTATTGGATTGGTGGGGTTTGTAGTGCTGGTAATGATTGCGCCACACCGTATGGCAAGGATCAAGAGCTGGTGGTCTACAGTACAGGATCACTTTTTGGGGTACTTCCCTGCTTCTATGGTCTCTGAGTTCAAGGTAGATGCCGCAGCGGAGCCCTATCAGATATCCAATGCACTCAATGCCATTCATAATGGCGGTTTCTGGGGGCAGGGGCTGGGGAATGGACAGTTCAAGTTGGGGTATTTGAGTGAGGTACATACAGACTTTATCTTGGCGGGAATCGCCGAGGAACTTGGCTTTATCGGGCTGGCAGTGGTGGCATCTTTGATCATAGTGATCCTTTTTCGTGTCTTTCAGATCGCTTCCAAGGTAGAGAATCCTGCCTACCATCTCTTCAGTATGGGGGTTGGACTGCTGATCGTACTAGCCTTTCTGGTCAATAGCTACGGGATCTCTGGCATGATTCCGATCAAAGGGATCGCAGTCCCTTTTCTCAGCTATGGTGGATCCCATATCATGGCGGCATCGATCGGTATCGGAATGGTACTAATGATCTCCAAAAAGAGAAGATTGAGAGGAGAAACGGTATGAGTATTATCATGACAGGTGGCGGTACTGGCGGACATCTGGCGATCATCAAGGCGGTCAAAGAGGCGATGGTAGGTCGGGGTGTCCCCTCCCCGACGGATGCATTGATTTACATCGGCTCTACCCAAGGACAAGACAAACAGTGGTTTGGTGACGATGAGGATTTTACATACAAGTACTTCTTTGAGACCCGAGGGGTGGTCAATCAGAGTAAGCTAGGCAAAGTCAAGTCCCTCTGGATGCTTTTCAAAGCCTTTTTGCAGGCACGAAAATTGCTTAAAAAACATGAAGCCAAGGTGGTCTTCTCGGTAGGGGGATTCTCTGCTGCACCAATGGCATTTGCTGCCAAACTGACAGGTACACCACTGGTGATTCATGAGCAAAATGCGGCACTGGGCTCGCTCAACAGGGTACTGCAAAAGCATGCCACTGCCTTCATCTCCTCCTATCTGTCCCAGAGTCCGATCCAGGCCTATCCGATCAAGCAGGTCTTTTTCGACAAGGCACGCATCCGAGAACGGGTAGAGACGGTGATCTTTCTGGGTGGTTCGCAGGGAGCGGTGGCGATCAATACCCTGGCATTGGCACTGGCACCGACCCTTCATGACAGAGGTATTCGCATCATCCATCAGGCAGGAGAGCGCAATATAGAGACCGTGAAAGCAGCCTATGCGGAGCTTGGGATAGAAGCTGAGGTGTTTGGCTTTACGACCAGATTGGCAGCGTATATGGCAGAGGCAGACTTCGCTGTAGCTAGAGCTGGCGCCTCGACACTGTGGGAGCTTAGTGCCACAGCACTTCCCGCACTCTTCATTCCCTATCCTTATGCTGCGAGTGACCATCAGTACCACAATGCCCAATTTCTTGTAGAAAAAAACCTGGCATGGCTGATGCGTGAGGATGTGATCGAGACAGAGCAGGTGATCGCGCTGCTGGATGAAGACCTGCAGAGTCGAAGCCAAGGGCTCATGGCACTCATCGAGCGAGGCGGTGCTGAACAGATCGCAGCACTGCTCACACAATTTTGACACAATTTTTTGCTATACTATGACAAATAAAGTCTAAAAAGGATCAGAGATGAAAAGTATAGTAAGTTTGGTAGTGGCCGGTGTGGCAGTGTTTGCGTTGAGTGGGTGTGGTGAAGGTAGTGATGATGAAGGTGGCAATATTCAAAAGGTAGATATACTTGTTTTGCATGAGGGATATGTCATCAAGGGAACCGACGAGGATAGTAAAGATGTCGAGTTGGATTTTTGCGACAATAGATTTGCCCTTTATCATGACGGGAATGCTTTCTCCGGGACTTTCAATATTGCAGATAATGACAATCGAATTAATATGTTTGAGAAAAATCCACATCTAGGTGAATCCTATAGAATTGATACAGCTGATGGTCAACTGAGAAAAGGAAATATCTATGACATTAAATTTAATGGATATGATATTTTGATTAATGCAATAGTTAAAGGATGCAATATTTAACTATTTTATCGCTCCCGAGACTGCGAAAGGAACTTTTCTTTATCAGTCAGCATAAGGTGCGTTGGCAAACGCACCCTACGAATTCCCAAATTCTAATTTCTAATTTCTAATTCTCTTCACGATTCACCCACGATTCTCCGTCATAATACCCTATCTAGACAGAAGGAGACAGAGATGAAAAAAGTAATTTTAGGTCTATTGGCGACGGCGGCACTGTTGGTGCTGAGTGGATGTAGTGGTGCGGGTGCGGCTGAGGGTGATAGGGTCGTTGTCGTCAATCATTATGAGACTCAAGTATCCGATAGTGTCACGACGACAGGAACGGTGACTGGGACGATGACAGAGCCTGAAACAGAGACAGTGGTAGTGACAGAACCCGAGGTAGTAGAGGTGGCAGAGGAAGTAACAGATGAGGTGACGGTATCCGAGAGCCTGCCAGAAGTAGATATCCTCAATCTAGATGATGGCTATACCATCGAGGGCTTTAGCGACTATGGCAATGGTGTGGTATTGCGCTTTTATGAGGGGCGCTATAGCTATGAGCGTACCGATGAAGATGGCGTAGTGCGCGAGTTTTTTAGTGGCTATTTTGCGTTGCAAAACGGTGCGATCAAGATCTATTTTGGCGATGATGATGGGGGCGGCTATGCCATCGAGACCCACAACGGATTTTTAGAAGAGGGCTACTTTTATGATATTGCAGGTGTTAGGGATGACATTACGATAGCTTCGATCTATAGAAGTGGAGCACTGTAACCATACTTTTGGTAAAATATCTCAAAGGAGTATGAATGATGAAATCTATAGTTCGGTTGGTGTTATTGGGCACATTGGTCTTTTGGGGTACGGCGACTTATGCTAAAGGAAGCCTTGACTATCGAGCAGGATACAATGATGGCTGTTCCAGTAGCAGAGGGCACTATACCCGCAGTGCCTACAAATATCGCCATTCCAGCTCTTATCATAGCGGATGGCGTAAGGGCAAACGCAGCTGCACTAGACATGGAACCTCCAAACGCAAGGCACATCGTACACGCCAGTACCATACAAAAAGTTGCAACACAGAGGCACCGTGGGTCGCATTTCAGCATGGTTGGGATGATGGATATCGCTCTGCCAAGGGGCAATATCGCCGCAACAGCCGTGGCTGTGCATCGTATCGCTACGGCTGGGTTAGTGGATACCGCTCCTGTCACTGTGCAGAGCTACGTAGACCAGATAGCTATGTAGAAGGGTATCATGATGGATGCACAAGCAGAGCAGGGGGTGAAACGATCATAGAAGAGGGCTACTATCAGACCTCACTTCGCTACCACAAAGGCTGGAGGCAGGGCCACAATGACTGCCAAGATAGATAACAGGAGTGACCTGATTTTTTTCTGTTGTGCGCCGCTAAAGACTAAAATGTTGTATTCATAGCGGTACTGTCACGTTAGGTTAGAGTATCTATATCTGAACAGAACACTCTGTTGGAGTAGACTGGAAATTTTTCTGAATAGAGATAGTCATCTCTGTACTATATTCTTCTTGGTACTTCAATTGGTTTACTATCTTGTAGGTAAGAAACCTTTTTCTTTCTATAACCATATACATCATAAGTATCACCGCCAAAGTACTGTAAAAGTAGATTAAAAACATCACACACTCCTCGTTGTAAGATTACGACATTAAATAATAATTTACAAGAGAAAAAGTGAATAGTGGGAAAGCATCATCAGGAAGATAATACTATACACTATTGGTAACCCGGCTAACTCCAAATTGGAGTCCCGTGGTTTTCCGTCCCTATCTCGCGACAAGTTTGGCTTTTTCAATACCGTATATCTGAAATGTCGTATCTATAGTATAGCATAAAATCTAGTAAAATGTCAATATGTAGAGAAGCAAAATGTGAATATTGGATCGTATGGTTATACTGAGTTGTCTCTATAGAAGCTATCAACTCCGGATAACCACAATTTAGCTAAAATATCTCCACTTTATTTCAGGACAGATTTATGGATATCAGAAAACTATTTTTAGACTATTTTCAAGAGAGAGGACATGCACTTGTGCCTAGCTCTACTCTCGTACCGGAGGATCCTACGCTGATGTTTACCAATGCAGGTATGGTACAGTTCAAGCGTATCTTTACCGGTGAAGAATCCATCCCAAATCTCCCACGCGCTACCTCGTCGCAGACCTGCCTCAGAGCTGGAGGAAAGCATAATGATCTGGACAATGTCGGCTATACTGCCAGACATCACACGCTGTTCGAGATGCTGGGAAACTTCTCTTTCGCAGATTACTTCAAAGAGGATGCGATCGCCTATGCCTGGGAGTTTATCACTTCTGAGAAGTATTTGAATTTACCCGTTGAGAATCTATGGGTAACGGTACATGACTCTGATGATGAAGCAGAAAAGATTTGGAGTAAACATATAGCCAAAGAGCGCATTATACGTTTTGGAGATAAGGATAATTTTTGGCAAATGGGAGACACTGGACCATGTGGGCCATGTTCTGAAATCTTTTATGATCAAGGGGAAGAACACTTTAATACTCCAGAAGACAGAATGGGTGGAGAGGGTGATAGATTTTTAGAAATCTGGAATCTTGTATTTATGCAGTACTTCCGTGACGAGACAGGCACACTCAACCCACTTCCTAAACCTAGCATTGACACAGGTATGGGACTGGAGCGTGTAGTAGCGATAAAAGAGGGTAAACTCAACAACTATCACTCTTCACTCTTTATGCCATTTTTAGCTCGCATTGGTGAACTTGTAGGTACGAAGTATGACTTTGATGCGGACAACTCTGCCTCTTACAGAGTGATTGCAGATCACTTGCGTTCATGTTCTTTCTTGCTTGCACAAGGCGTAAACTTCGACAAAGAGGGGCGTGGGTATGTACTTCGTCGTATTATGCGTCGTGCGATTCGTCATGGATACCTGCTAGGACTACGTGAGCCGTTTATGTATAAACTTGTAGATGTTCTAGTCGAGACTATGGGTGAGCAGTATGACTACTTAGTGAATAAATCAGAAGCCATTAAAACGTCTATGAAAATGGAAGAAGAGCGTTTCTTTATGACCATAGAAGCGGGGATTAAACTCTTTAATGAGGAGCTTAAAAATACTTCTGATGTCTTTAATGGTGAAGTAGCCTTTAAACTCTACGATACATATGGTTTTCCTCTTGATTTGACTGAAGATATGCTTCGTGAGAAAGAGATAAAGCTAGACATGGATGCCTTTAATGCTAAGATGGATGCACAAAAAGCACAGTCTAAAGCAGGTTGGAAAGGTACGGGAGACGCTGCTACTACAGGTGACTTTAAAGCCCTCAAGGAGCAGTTTGGTCTCAACACTTTTGTGGGGTACGAGCGCATCAAAGCCACTAGCAGGGTGCTGGCACTGCTGGATGAGAATTTCAAACAAGTGAACAGCATTGATGGCAGAGGCTGGGTGCTGCTGGAGCAGACGCCTTTTTATGCTGAGTCAGGTGGACAAGTCGGGGACAGGGGTGAATTAGGAATTAGGAATGAGGAATTAGGAATTAAGGTGCTGGATACCAAAAAGTTTCTTGATATGAACCTCTCGGAAGTCGAAGGAAAACTCTCTGTCGGTGATGAGGTGGAGGCGGTCGTGGATGGTTCTCGTGCCGAAATTGAAAAGCATCACTCGGCTACGCATCTGCTGCATGCAGCACTCAGGGCTGTGTTGGGAGAGCATATTGCTCAGGCAGGCTCACTCAATGATGACAAGCGACTGCGTTTTGACTTTTCTCATCCCAAGGCGATGACAGCGGAAGAGATCGCTGCCGTAGAGACTTGGGTTAATGATAAGATTGTCCGGGCCATTCCTCGCAAAACGGCGGTGATGGGTGCAGAGGAAGCGAAGCACTCAGGGGCTATCGCACTGTTTGGTGAGAAGTATGGTGATGAGGTGCGAGTGGTCAGTTTCGACAAGGCTTCTGTGGAGCTGTGTGGTGGTACCCATGTGGACAATGCCGCACAGATCGGGCTTTTTATGATCAGCAAAGAGAGTGGGGTGAGTGCTGGAGTGAGGCGGATCGAAGCAGTCTGTGGCAATGCTGCTATCGAGGCAGTCAGCGTGCTGCGCAGTGAGTTGGGAGAGATCCATTCGGTACTCAAAAATCAAGATGCTCTTGCCGGAATTTCTCGGCTCAAAGAGGAGGTCAAGAGCCTCAAAGGTGAGCTCAAATCCGTACTTAGCAGCAGCAAAAAAGAGCTGACTGCTTCTGAAGTAAATGGCGTGACAGTGATCGTCGAAGCAGTCGAAGCTGGTGATATCAAGGAGCTGATCGACGAAGCGAAAAACAAGTATGCCCAGATCGCGATCATGCTCTTTCAGCAAAAGGGAGAGAAGGTACTGCTCGCAGCAGGAAGCAAAGATTGCGATGTGAAAGCAGGTGACTGGATCAAGTCTATCGCACCGATCGTAGGAGGCGGTGGCGGTGGTCGTCCTGACTTTGCCCAAGCTGGAGGGAAAGACCCCAGCAAGATACAGACAGCACTCGAAGAGGCAAAAACCTATCTCATAGAGGTGCTTGAGGGTAGCAACTAAAGTGATCTGCCTATGTTCCGGCTCTGAGAGTAGAGCGCTGTTGCTGCGCAAGTTTGGTGTGGATTTTACACAAAGAGCAGTGGAGTTCAATGAAGATCAGATTACCACAACCCTTGCCAAAGACTTTGTCTATACTGCGAGCAAAGGCAAACTTGAAGCAGCTGTCAGGGCATTTGGACTGGAGCAGCCACTTCTGTGTGCCGATACGGTAATCGCTGCAGCCGATGGAATAATCCTGCGTAAAGCCAGAGACATCGAGGAGGCAAGACGCATCCTCATGATCCAGAGTGGTGCAACTAT
Source organism: Campylobacteraceae bacterium (assembly GCA_027023325.1). Taxonomy (GTDB): domain Bacteria; phylum Campylobacterota; class Campylobacteria; order Campylobacterales; family Sulfurovaceae; genus JAAXPZ01. Next base: position 11,511 of record JALVVQ010000154.1, read on the forward strand.
CTCTATCGTCTCCTCTCTTCACTTTAGATCAAAACAACGACTCTTTGCCGATATTTCAGCTAC
>JALVVQ010000155.1 GCA_027023325.1 Campylobacteraceae bacterium
GTCATTCCTTCACTAGAGGAGGTACAGGCAGGTATCAAGCTGAGAAAGACTTTCGATGGTGCCCCAGAAGTGTATCAGCCTTATGGCGTAGGAGAAGATGAACCAGCAGTACTGAATCCTATGTTCCAGGGATACCGATATCACATGACAGGACTTCACCATGGACCAACAGGTTTCCCGACAGAAGAGATTGAAACCTGCAGAAAACTCATCGATAGATTGTTTAAGAAGGTGGAAGCACACAAGGATGAGATTGAATCCAATGAAGAGTATATGGTAGATGATGCTGATATCTTGATCGTTGGCTATGGTTCTGCATCGTTGGCGATTAGAGAAGCGGTCAATGCACTGAGAGCAGAGGGTATCAAGGCCGGCATGTTCCGACCGATTACACTCTGGCCATCTCCAGAGGCAAGATTGCATGATCTTGGACAGAAGTTTGACAAAGTACTTTCTGTAGAGCTGAACCAAGGGCAGTACCTTGAAGAAATTCAAAGATCAATGGGCAGACTGGATATCGAGAAATTGACCAAGACCAATGGTCGTCCTTTCTCTCCTGCGGATATTATAGAAAAAGTGAAGGAGGTATTTTAACCATGGCATTTAATTATGATCAATATCTAAGAGTAGACAAAATGCCAACACTGTGGTGTTGGGGGTGTGGTGATGGTGTCATCTTGAAATCATTTATTAGAGCGATAGATAAACTGGGTATCAACAAAGACGATATGTGTTTGGTGTCTGGTATCGGATGTTCAGGCAGATTCTCCTCCTATGTCGACATGAACACTGTACATACGACACACGGAAGAACGATTGCTTTTGCCACAGGTATCAAGCTTGCCAACCCTGACAAGCATGTGGTCTGTGTCGCTGGTGATGGCGATGCATTGGCGATCGGCGGTAACCATACCATCCACGGTTGTAGAAGAAATATTGATATCACGCTGATTCTCATCAACAACTTTATCTATGGTTTGACCAACTCTCAGACCTCTCCTACCACTCCAAGAGGGTTCTGGACTGTTTCTCAAAAAGCAGGCAATATCGACCCTACTTTCAACGGATGTAAGCTGGCAGAAGCTGCTGGTGCCTCTTTTGTAGCAAGAGAGACAGTCAACTCTCCCAAGAAAATAGAGAAAGTGATTGTCGAAGCGATCAAGCACAAAGGCTTCTCCTTTGTTGAGATCAACTCCAACTGCCATATTAACCTGGGTAGAAAAAACAAAATGCAGTCTGCAATGGCCAATCTTGATTGGATCGACAGTATTACAGTCTCCAAGAAGAAGTGGGAGGAGATGCCTGCCGAAGAGCAGCAAAACCACCTGCCTCTAGGTATCCTCAAGCAAGATACAGAAGCACAAGAGTACTGTGCGATGTATGAAGAGGTCAAAAAAGCACAGCAAGGTCAAAGAGGGGTAATTACCCAAGATGACTTTGAGAAGAAAATATAAGGAGCTGACAGATGAGTAAAATTGTAATGAGATTTACCGGTGTCGGTGGACAGGGCGTACTACTAGCAGGCGAGATCTTCGCTGCGGCGAAGATCAAAGATGGCGGTTTTGGTATCAAGACAGCCACCTATACTTCACAGGTGCGAGGCGGTCCTACCGTAGTGGATATCCAGTTGGATGACAAAGAAGTCTATTATCCTTATGCTATCGATGGCGAGATTGATTTCATGCTCTCTGTAGCAGATGTCAGCTATCAGCAGTTCAAAGGCGGGGTCAGAGATGGCGGCACAATCGTAGTAGAGCCAAACTTGGTACATCCTACAGAAGAAGATAGAAAAAAATGGAATATCGTTGAGATACCTATCATTACTATCGCCAAAGAAGAGGTCGGTAATGTGATCACACAATCCGTCGTCGCACTGGCGATCGCCAACACCTACACCAAAGCGATTGATGAGCAGGTACTGCTCGATACGATGCTTTCTAAAGTGCCTAAAAAGGTACATGAGATTAACCTCAAAGCCTATGAGTTAGGAAAAAAATACGCAACCGAAGCTATGAAGTAAGCTTTCTGCTTGCTTCACTGCATCTGCGAGGGAGTTGTTCGGTCACATACTGACCGTATGCTCCCTCTCAACAACCCTCACATCTACAGCAAATCAAGCAGAAATCTTTACATCATTTCTTTTGTGAATTCTCTACTTCCGTTCAACCGTACGCTCCTGCGCCACAACCTACAAACCTACAGCAAATCAAGCAGAAATCTTTACTTCATTGTGAAATAAAATATCCTTAATTCCCAATTCTTCATTTTTTCAGTATAATCTAACCAATAAAACTTAGTCAGGACAAAACTATGAAGATACTACTCGTTGGTGCAGGCAATATGGGGGGAGCGATGCTCTCTGGATTGGATAGATATGATGTGACTGTGGTGGAGGCATATCAGCCTAGACAGGAAGAGCTAAAGGCACTCTATCCCAATGTGACATTGCTGGACAGTGTGCCTTCGTTGGATGGCTTTGTTGTGATATTGGCAATCAAACCACAGTCTTTGGCGGGACTGGTCTCCCAAGGAGAGGCAGAGGCAGTGATCTCTATCTTGGCAGGCACCTCACTGGAGAAGGTCAGAGAGAAGGTCAAAGCCAAAGCCTATATCAGAGCTATGCCAAACCTCGCAGCACTCAAGCGTAAATCCGTGACTTCGGTCTGTGGAGATGAGACATTCAAAGAAGAGGCATTGCAGA
>JALVVQ010000156.1 GCA_027023325.1 Campylobacteraceae bacterium
GCCAAAAACCTCACCCAAGTAGATGAGACACAGCTTTATATTGGTCAGCCTATCCTCTACTATGCAGCAGAGTTCAATGGACTCTTCTCTGCGCAGGTGGTGCCCAATGATGAGCAGGTCTCTGCTGAGCTTGGCAAGAAGATCTTCGCCTATGCGGACTTTGTGATGGAGTCTAAGAGGTCGAAACCTACCATGAAACTCAGTGTCGAGACGATGGGGGAAGCATTTGTAAAAAGACAAAAGGCACTGATAGAAGAGAACCCAGCACTCTGGCAAGAGCTTTACGACATCTCTACGGTGGGGCATGAGTATGGGCATATCCTGTGGATAGACTCCGATACCGAGACCAAGATGAACGGTACAGGACAGTTTAAAAACATAGAAGAGTTCAAGGCTACTGCTGGTGGACTCATGGCATTTTTCCATAACGAAAAAGAGGCACTCAAATCTCATATCATAGATGATGTGGTCAGTCGTGCGGTAGGGTTGATGGCTTGGCGTGAAGTGGGTGAGGTCTTGCCTTACTACTGTGAAGGGCTTATCCATCTAGACATTCTTTTTGGCTCAGGTATCATTACTTATGATGGGCAGATAGAAATAGACTACGCTAAGTATGATATGATGAAAGAAGCCTATATCTCTGCCTATAAAAACCTAGCCCAAACCTATCTCAAAAAAGTAGATGCGAGTGAATATTTAGAGCAATATGCTGTCAAAAATGAGGGTATCTATCTGCCAAAAGATGAGAAAATAAAATCTTTTGTAGAGCACTATTATGCGCGCTATAAGGAGATTGGACAGCAGACGGTGACGCTGTAAGCCTTTCATTTCACCAAAAACTAACTTCTGTTTCGCTATAATCCCATCAACTACGCCGTCGCCGAGACGGCGATTGCGAGGATAACTATGCTACTTTTTACCCCAGGACCTACCCCCGTGCCGGAGTCTGTGAGACTTGCGATGGCAGAACCTACTATTCACCACCGTACCCCTGAGTTCGAAGCGATCTTCAAAGAGACCAGAGCGCTGCTGTTTAAGCTGATGGCTACGGATGAAGTCGTTATGCTTGCGAGTACAGGAACGGGTGCGATGGAGGCTGCTGTGACGAATCTCTGTCATGATACGCTGCTCTTTGTCAACTCTGGCAAGTTTGGCGAGCGCTTTGGCAAAATCGCTCAGGCACACGGCCTGGCGACGATGGAGGTAAGAAATGCATGGGATATGCCAGCCTCTGTCGAAGAAGTGGTCTCTGCGGTGAAGGCCAATCCGCATATCGATGCTATCGCGATTCAGATCTCTGAATCTGCAGGTGGGTTGCGCCATCCTGTAGAGGAGATTGCTGCAGCGGTCAAAGCAATCAATCCTGAGATCATGGTGATCGCAGATGGGATCACGGCTGTAGGAGTGGAGCGTATCGATGTGGCACATATTGACTGCCTCATTGCAGGCAGCCAAAAGGCACTGATGTTGCCTCCAGGTCTGGCGATACTGGGCTTGAGCCATGCTGCAATCGAGAAGACAGGTGAAGGCAGAGGCTACTATCTCAACCTTGCTTCCGAGATCAAAAAGCAACAACAAAATACCACAGCCTATACCGCAGCTACGACACTGATTATCGGTTTGCTGGCAGTGCTGAAGCAGATTGATGCCTTTGGCTTCGGCAAGCTCTACTGCGATACCGCTCGCCGTGCCAAAGCTACCCGTTTTGCGCTTGAGGCGATTGGGCTGCATAGCTATCCTGCGGTACCGGCCAAATCAATGACTACGATTGATGATGCGCAGGCCTCAGAGATTAGAACGATTCTCAAAGAGGATTTTGGTGTCAATGTCGCAGGCGGGCAGGATCACCTCAAGGGTAAGATCTTCCGCATCAACCAGATGGGATTTATCGAGACCTATGCGTCTGTCTGGGTGGTCAATGCAGTAGAGTTGGCACTAGCCAAGCTGGGACGCAGGGTCTATGACGGCACGGCAAGCCATGTGTACAATGAAGAGTATTTCAAAAGTATGCTTCAGTCAAAAGAGTCAGCATGATCTTTGCACATGAAATTCCCAGCGGTAGTCATCTCTATTTTGGGGAGAGCGCCAAGGTCAAGCGCATGATGGAGCATGGCTCAGCACTGCTCTTGGAGAAAGAGGGCTACCAGGAGATTTCTACGCCGCTGTTTTCCTACCATCAGCATGAGAGTTTTGGGAGCAAAAAGCCACTGGTTAGGCTCAATGATGCTGCCAATCATGAAGTGAGCCTGCGCGCAGACTCTACTGCCGATGTGGTGCGTATCGTGACCAAACGCTTGGGGCGAAGCAGTGATGCGAAGCGTTGGTTTTATATCCAGCCGATCTTTACCTTTCCTACGACAGAGCAGCATCAGATCGGTGCAGAGCTGATAGAAGGGAGTTTCGAAGAGGCATGTCGGATGAGTATCACACTGCTCTCTCACCAGCGGATCACGCCGATACTTCAGATCGCCAATATCGCGATTCCCAGACTCTTGAATGAGAAATACGGTATCGATCTGGCTGCCATCAAGAGTATGCATATCGAAACAATCATGGCATCAGGTCTGGAGTGGATAGAGAAGCTGATCACCATCCACAAGGTGGAAGATATCGGTGATCTGTATGATTTCCCTGAAGATATCGCTTATGAACTCAAGAAGATACAGGAGATTGCTGCCAAGATAGACTAT
>JALVVQ010000157.1 GCA_027023325.1 Campylobacteraceae bacterium
GCACTCTCTCCATTTATAAACTCAGACAGTGACTCAGTAGCCTCCTCTGTTGCTACAGTCTTGCCCTGCATATCTACAAGGGTCTCTTCAGCTATTTCTTCAAATGGCTTGACTGTTTTATTCTCGACTCTATTTTTATGTATATCAAGGTAAGATTTGTTTTTCTCTACTTCCTCTTTTGCCTGATCAATATAGGCATCAGCTCTATGCTTGGGCTCATCGTACCCTATCGTTTTTTCTGCACTCTCTTTTGTCATTCTTAACATATCATCCAAATTGATTGTTTGATTGCTCTGTGGCTGCATGATGTCAAACAGGTTTTGTGTTTCCTGTGATGCTTCGACTGCTTTTTCCTTTTTACTTTTGGGGGCGGAAACAGGTTTCTCGAAAAAACTATCATCCAGCGAGGTAACATAACCCTTCATCAAATAAAGTGCCTGCATATAGTTTTTACTCTCAAGCAATGAAATTATCTCATTGAGATCTTCGTCAAGACTAATCTCTCTAAGCTTTCTAGCCTGTACAGCCACTGTTTCATGGTCAGCCATTTTCACAGCAAGACGCACAATTTCAAATCTTGTAGTAATCTCTTCCATTTGCACTCCACATAGTGAATAAAATCTCTCCCTAATGATAGCACTATAGTCTGAAAGTTGAGGGTATTACCTACTCTTAGAGGTGCCCTTAAGCAGAACTATTCAGCATCAAAAGTCTGGCACTATTTTCCAATAATGCAATTTTTTTAGCCATTTCTATGATATCTCTATCATAGGTAAACAGACCATATCCTCTGATCAACATCATTTGACATTGGCTCTCCTTCAAAAAACTACTTATCTCATAGGGAGCCCTGTCATACCAATCGTGAAATGTACCAGGATCATAGATAAGTATTTCACCAATATTCAGATCTCCAAAATAGTCTTTTGGCACAAGCTTGGCATGACTCAGGGAGTATGCTGTGGCATAAGGAGGCATAGTATAGCTGATATACTTGGCTTGAGACATTTCTTGGTATATCTGCTCATGTATGGCACTGTCCATACTGGAGATACGCCAGCGGTAATCCCGCTTGAGAATATCCAAATGTATCAACGCATCTTCATCTATCTCGTCAAAAATGGCCTCTTTTTTATTGATCAGAAAGGTATTGGAAGCGGTGCGTGCAGACATTGAGCCATGATACACACCTAGAAAATTCTTGCGGAACATAGAAAGTGAAACACTCTGAATCTCTTCTATGAGATGTTTAACGGTCACCTATTATCCTTTTGGCTATTTTGGGTATTATACCAAATAAATATTACGCATAGAGACAAGGCCGGAAATGACAGGAAAACAGAAGGTAAACATTGCATAACACAACAGACAAATCTCCACATATTCCCGTATTACGACAGGCTGTGTTGGAAAGCTTTTCGCGCACGCTTCCTGGTCACATTATAGATTGTACACTGGGGTATGCGGGACACAGCAGTGCTCTATTGGCGCAGTTTGACCATCTCAGTATTGTCGGTATTGACAGGGACCAAGAGGCACTCTCTTTTTCAGAGCAACGACTGGCACCCTACACTGGAAGATATACACTGTACAGAGGAAGTTTCGCCCAGACTTTACCAAAGATAAAAGAGACTCCTATCGTCGGTATATTGGCTGATTTTGGTGTCTCTTCTTTACAGCTGGACAAAAAGGAGCGGGGATTCTCCTTCGAAAGCGATACACTGGATATGCGTATGGACCAAGAAGCCCCATTGACTGCCTATGATGTTGTCAACAGCTATACGCAAGAGAAGCTCAGCTACATCTTCAAACATTATGGTGAGATTTCACAGGCAGAAAAGCTGGCAGAAGCAATCATACAGGCACGCACAAAAACACCCATCGCAAGTGGAAAAACACTGAGCGACATTGCAAGAAAAGTACTTTACTCTGGTGGGAAAATTCATCCTGCCACCTTAATGTTTCAGGCGATTCGTATCGAAGTCAACGATGAACTGGGTCAGATAGAGGGTCTTCTGGATGCTCTGGAAACGCGCAAGCCTTCTGGTGCGATAGTCTCACTGATCACTTTTCACTCACTAGAAGACCGCTTGGTCAAAAACCGCTTCAAAACCTGGGCACAACATTGTATCTGCGATCCAAATGCACTGCGTTGCACCTGTGGAAAGAACCATTCACTTGGCAAAGTACTCACCAAGAAACCCATCATTGCCGACAAAGAAGAATTGGCACAAAATCCTAGAAGCCGCAGCGCCAAACTCCGTTCATTCCATTTTAAAAAGAGTTGCTGATGCAGCATAAAGAAAAAGGCATTTCACTCGGCATACTCTCTATCGCCATACTCTCCATGACAATCATTCTGATTTTGGCATTGATGAAGGTCTATCTCAGCAATCAAATTTATCATGAGAGCAAAAAGATCAATCTACTTGAAGCAGAAGTAGCCGCGCTCAAAGAGGAGCACAGTATCCTACAGATGAATGTCGAGCAGCTCAAATACAAAAGCCGTATCGCCGATACTATTTTCTCCATGGACGAGAACAAAGAGATCATTGATGCTACAGAAGAGGAGGCACCTCATGATTAGAGGATTTATCAAATTTGCTATTGACAGGCCAGCACTGAACCATATCTTTTTTATCCTTTTGCTTCTCATGGCATTGTTTGCCTACAAAAGCA
>JALVVQ010000158.1 GCA_027023325.1 Campylobacteraceae bacterium
GAAAGCTATCTGATGGACGATGCAGAGATTGCTATTGTGGCGCTCGGTACGACGGTAGAGACAGCCATTGCGACAGCCAACAAGCTCAGAGAAGCGGGAGGCGTCAAGGTAGGCGTGGTTTCTCCTCGGTCACTGAGACCATTCCCAGTCAAGGAGATGGCAGAAGCGCTCAAAGGTGTCAAGGCGATCACTTGTATGGACAGAAGTTCTCCTAATGGTGCCTTGGGTATGCTATACAATGAAACAGCCGCCGCCTTGTTTGCCAATGGCTTGGTTATTCCTACTGATAATGTGATTTACGGTCTGGGTGGTCGTGATATGACTATCAACTATATGGAGGCTATTATCGCACACACCAAGAAAAATGCAGATGCAGGTAAAGTGGTAGGTAATATTCAGTCATTTAGCGGACTGCGTGGTCCAGAACTTGAGCTATACTAAGGAGAGAATATGAGTATAAAAAATATCAAAAACTTAAAAGAGTTTTCAACAGCAAACGAGAGGTTTGAAGGTTCTCATCTTATGTGTCCTGGTTGTGCCCATACGATGATTGTCAGGGAGCTTATGAACGCCACAGACGACAACCTTGTCATCTCTTGTAACACAGGGTGTCTGGAAGTCGGTACTGCTGTCTATCCTTTTACTTCATGGGATACTTCATGGATCCATGTAGGATTTGAAAATGCGCCCAGTGCGATATCAGGTGCAGAAGCGATGTATAAAACAAGACTGAGAAAAGGCTCATTGAAAGCGCCTAAAGACCCAGTGAAGTTTGTAACATTCGGCGGCGACGGCTCTACCTATGATATCGGATTTCAGTGGCTCAGTGGTGCGGTAGAGAGGGGTCATGACTTTACCTATATCTGCCTGGACAATGAAAACTATGCCAATACAGGTGGACAGAGATCCTCTTCTACGCCAATTGGTGCCAGCACTTCTACCAGTCCTGCAGGAAGAGTAAGCTACGGAGAGAAGAATAAAAAGAAAGATATCGTTGCTATCATGGCGGCGCATGGTGCTCCCTATGTAGCACAGTTGTCTCCTAATAAATGGAAATCAATGGCCAAAGGCTTCCAGAAAGCACTAGAGACAGAGGGACCATGCTTTATCAACACCGTATCTCCCTGTACCACAGAGTGGAAGTTTGCGCCCAAAGATACGATTCATCTAGCAGATCTTGCTACAGATTCTCTCATGTTCCCTCTGTATGAGATCATAGATGGTCATGAGCTCAATATCCTCTATAGACCAAAGAATATTATCAAAGTCGAAGACTACTTGGCTGCTCAGGGCAGATACAAGCATCTGTTTAAGCCAGAGAACAAACATGTGATCGAGCAGATACAAAAAGATATCGATGCCAAGTGGGAGCACCTGCAGCGTCGTGAAGAAGCGAGAATCTAAAAGCTTATTTTTGTAGGTCGGGGTGCCCTCACCCCGACCTACATCTCTCTGCAAATTCCCCGTTGAGCCCAATCTGCCACAAACTTACAAAAAATCTTGAAATTGTTTACTTTTCTTGTGTAATAAGGAAACATCCCTTCATTTAAATTGCACAAGGGTACCCCCATTAACGCAGCTTATTGTCACCATTCGATACAATCACCCTACAAAATGAAAACAACGACAGGAGAACCGACATGAGTTCAACTATTATATGGACAAAGACCGACGAAGCACCCGCATTGGCGACCTATTCGCTACTGCCTATTGTTAACGCATTTACACACGCTGCAGGCGTGAATGTAGAGACTTCAGATATTTCCCTTGCAGGCAGGGTATTGGCAGCCATGGGGCTGGAAGAGAATCACCTTGCAGAGCTTGGGCAGGTCGTATTGCAGCCTGAAGGCAACATCATCAAACTTCCCAATATTTCTGCTTCTGTGGGGCAGCTCAAAGAGTGTATTGCAGAGCTTCAGGGCAAAGGATATGAAATTCCTGATTTTCCAGAGAATCCAACAACTCCTGAAGAGGAGGCTATCAGAGCAAAATACAATACATGCCTAGGTTCTGCGGTCAATCCGGTACTTAGAGAAGGTAACTCAGATAGAAGAGCAGCAAAAGCTGTGAAAAAATTTGCACAAAACAATCCACATAGACTGAAGCCATTCCCTGAAAATGCTAAAGCCTATGTTGCGCATATGGCAGGGGATGGTGATTTCTACGGTAACGAAAAATCAGTGACCATGGATAAGGCACAACAGGTAACAATCGCACTCAATGGCAAAACACTTGCTACAGTCGATGCATTGGACGGAGAGATTCTGGATGGTACTTTTATGTCTGTCAGAAAGTTGAGAGCCTTCATCCAAAAAACGATAGATGACGCCAAAGCAAAAGATGTGCTGTGGTCAATTCACCTCAAAGCTACGATGATGAAGGTCTCTGACCCCATTATGTTTGGTCATGCCTTTGAGGTGTTTTTCCAAGAAGTCTTTGCCCAATATGCAGACCTGTTTGACACGCTGGGTGTGAATGCAAGACTTGGCATGAGCGATATCGAGAAGAAATTGGCAGGGCATGCGCAGGAAGCAGAAGTCAAAGCAGCATTTCAGGCAGTGATTGACAGTGACAGTCCCAGAATTGCCATGGTAAACTCAGAGAAAGGTCAAACAAACTTCAATGCATCCAACGATGTCATTATCGATGCTTCTATGCCAGTGGTAGTGAGAGAGGGG
>JALVVQ010000159.1 GCA_027023325.1 Campylobacteraceae bacterium
GGTGCTCCAAGGCAATGTGATCGTCGGTGTCAGCCAACTCTTCTTGGGTATCTTTCTTCTGGGTGGATTTTTTAGACTCAGGCATGACAAAGGCTTTTATCAGTCCTACTCTGTCTTGTTTATGATCCTCTTTTTTTCTTATACAGCGGTGATTTTCTTTTATGTTCCCCAAAATCATCTCAATATTCTCTGGGTAGTCTCTGCCCCTATTCTGATTTTCTTTTTCCTGAACAGAGCAGGAGGCACGATTATGTTTGTCATGGTATGCTTCTTTATCCTCTATCTTTTGATGACTGGCTACCCCTATACCGTGGCAGAATATGTCACGCTGATCGCTGCATTTCTCATTACTACCTTTGTCATGTATACCTATGAGCGTGTCAAGGAGACAGAGAAGCGTCGTCTCGTGCGATATAATCAAGAGCTGAAACAAAAAGTGGCACAAAAGACAAAGAAGCTCATCTACTTCAATGCTGCACTACAGCAGCGTGTTGAGACTGAGGTCAATCAGAGACTGGCACAGGAGCAGATGCTCTTGCGCCAGTGTCGTATGGCGAGTATGGGAGAGATGATCGACTCCATCGCACACCAGTGGCGACAGCCACTGATGAACATCAATGCCATCCTGCTCAACATAGACCGTGTCTCAGAGGGGAAACATCAAAAATATCTGACACGAAAGATAAACGAACTCTCTGACCTTACTACCCATATGTCGCAGACTATCGAAGACTTCCGAGGCCTCTTTGCGCCCAAAAAACAAAAACAACAGTTTGATGCACACACAACGCTCCGCATGGTACTCAAGCTCATGTCCGGCACCCTAAAAGAGGTCGATATACAGGTACAAAACCCGTATCGAGTCTCTATCTATGGTTATAAGAATGAACTGATACAGGTGCTGATCATCCTCCTGGACAATGCCAAAGAGGCGCTAGAGACCAGAGAGATCAATAAAAAGAAAATCTACATCACGATCCATGAAAAATCAGATACCCTATGGCTGGAGATCAATGACAATGCCAGGGGTATTGCCTTGGAGCACCTGGAGAAGATATTTAACCCTTACTATACGACCAAAAACAAGTCAGGGGGCACCGGACTGGGGCTCTATATCGCCAAGATCATTATAGAGCACAATATGGGAGGAGGACTGTATGCTGCCAATACAGCAGAAGGTGCATGCTTTACACTCAAGATACCTACCAACCTCTCCACTATGATACCACCAACCATTTAGAGATGTTCTAGATATATCATTCGCAGCAGAATAGTGACGGTTCATGACACTTTCTGGATATACTTAAAAAAAGGAGACCTCATGCTAGAGATACTCAAAGATAACACTATCCTCTATGTAGAGGATGAGCCGGATATCCAGGCCAATCTCGTGGAGTACCTGCAGGAGTTCTTTGGTACCGTCTATACAGCAGATGATGGTGCCCAGGCGATAGCCTCCTATGAAAAATATCATCCCGATGTGGTACTGCTGGATATCAACCTTCCCTATATCGATGGGCTCAGTGTCGCTAAAGAGATCCGTCAAGACAACAAAAGTGTCAAGATCATCATGCTCACAGCACATACCGAACAGGAGAAACTTCTGACCGCAACAGAGCTCAAACTGACCAAATACCTCATCAAGCCCATCACGCCAAAGGCCTTCAAGGAGACCATGCAGCTTCTAGCCAATGAGCTTAGCCAAGACTCCAAGCGCTTTATTTCCCTCTCTCACAAATGCCAATGGGACAAGCAAGAAGAGATCCTCTACCTCCACGGCAAAGTGGTGACACTTACCGCAAAAGAGTACAAGCTTCTCGCATTCCTTATAGATAAAAGAACGGAGCTCGTCTGCTACGAAGATATTATGGTCATACTCTGGGAAGATGCCTGGGAGAGAGAGATCTCTCTTGGATCAGTTAAAAATCAGGTCAGTCTCCTGCGCAAAAAGCTCCCCACAGGCTGCATAGACAGTATCTATGGCAAAGGATATCGGCTCAAGTAGCTTCACATTACCTTCTTTTTTTCTCCATCATGACGCTTCGTGACACTCCCGTGCCATACTTCAGTATCGAAAATGATGTGCCCTGAGGGGCTTCAAAATTTTGATGACAATGATAGCGACACCTCCAACGCAGCCACAGTCACGATCACTGTACAGGCATCCCCAGACAGTGACTTTGATGGAATCAGCGATGCTGATGAGGCAACAAACGGAACCAATCCTTATGATGTAAACGATCCGACAGCTGCCGGTGATGCAGATCCAGATGGTGACGGACTTACCAATGCACAGGAAATAGCAGCAGGCAGTGACCCAACAGATCCAAACTCTCCTCAAACCAATGGAAATGCCGATACAGACACCGATGGTATCCCAGATGGTGCTGACATGGATGATGATAATGACGGTATCCCAGATATCAATGACACAGATCCTCTTACCTATATAGTTCCACCAGCAGATGATAGTGATGGTGATTGTTTAAGCGATGCCTATGAGGCATTTATCAGTAGTAACCCCAGCGATATTAACAGTCCAACAGTAGGCGGTGAATGTGCAGACACAGATCTTGATGGTATCACCAACTACTTTGGCTTGGATGATGACGGTGACGGTATCGCAGACACCAATGATGCCTTCCCACTCAATGCAGCTG
>JALVVQ010000160.1 GCA_027023325.1 Campylobacteraceae bacterium
GAATATTGCTCAATATCAGATCCTGCTGAAGTACATGAATAATCCGCAACTAAGATAGAACTCAATATCAAAACAATTAAAATATATCTTATCACAATAAAAACCTTTTAATTTTTAAAATCACATAATAGATTTATAGCCTACAAAAGCCTTTTGTAGGCTTAAAGATTCAGGTGCCAACCCACTAATGATATTCATCTAAAGGTTAAAATACACAGTGGGGGATAGTATCCACTCCCATCTACAAGAGGATACGCAGCAGAGTCAAGCATTCACAAATCCCCATAATTCAAACTACTCCTCTATCTGGGATGATGAAAATGCAATCGATGATCACAGGAGGTGGAGACGACGGAGGTGTCCAATGAGATAGTGCCGATCTCCTTCCATACTTTCTCTCACTCCCATCGTCCATGATAAGGAGTGTATATGGGAGCACAGGTGGAACAAAAATAAATCCGGAATTTGACAACAGGAATTAAATCGGATATACTGTATCCGAATTCATACCAAAGGAGTATTATATGAATAGAAGAACCGCACTTAAGGCAACACTGCTTACGGCACTATCAACCATCATGGCACAGGCCTATGACAAGAAACTCATCGTAAACACCGCAGAGATCAAGATGAAAGATCCTGCCAACCCTACCAAGGGTGAGCTCAAGCATACACCAGAGATCAAGCTAGGAGACAAGGATGCCAAAGGCTATACCTTAGTAGAGGTCAACATCGGTCAGCAGGGGATCATCCATCCCAGTACTGACAAGCACTGGATCTATGAGATAGAATTGTTTGCTGATGGGCATAAAGTTTCCAGCGTATCTCTGGAGCCAGAGACATCTAGAGGCTACCTCGCTGCCAGAGTCAACCTAGAGCAGGTGAAAGAGCTTACAGCCAACTCCAAGTGTAACTTGCATGGTATGTATACGGCTATGCTAAAACTCTCCTAGAGAAATCTTTACATGGGCACAACGACTACGGAACTCAAAAAAGGTATCTATCGCCACTACAAAGGCCATGAGTATGAAGTGATCACCACAGCAGTACACTCTGAAACAGAGGAGAAGATGGTGGTGTATCGGGCACTGTACGGTGAGTATGGTGTCTGGGTGCGTCCCTATGGGATGTTTGTCGAGGCAGTGGAGCTGAATGGGGTGAAGGTACCTAGGTTTACTTTCATGTATGCATAATACAGGTTAGAAAAGAGTCACACTCACATAGTACCATAGCGGCAGTGTCACAAAACTCAACACAATCCCATACCCAAGTATCGAAGCGACAAAGCGTCTCTCCAGTCCAGCGGAGAGTGCGAGCATAGAAGAGGAGACCATGGGTGCCATTGCTGCCTCAAAAAGTGTGACTTGGGCAGAGAGTCCCCGGAGATCCATCAGCCAAAAGAGTGCAAATAGTACCAGGGGTGTGAGCAGTAGCTTGAGTATCAGTCCGACACCAAAGGCTGTGAGCTTGTCTCTGTCCAGACGGAGTTTGAGGTAGAGTCCGATGGAGAGCAGAGCAGCAGGCGTCAGAGTGGCTGCCAGTATCGAAAGCAGATCCATCAGCCAGTCAGGTACCATGCTACGATCCATGAGCAGTGCTGCAATCAGTGTGACAAAAGCAGGGAAGGTAAAGATGCGATACAGGATGCGGGAGAGTGTTGCCTTTTGACTGCTATAAAGAGAGAGGGTGAGCAGCCCCATGGTC
Organism: Campylobacteraceae bacterium; assembly: GCA_027023325.1. GTDB lineage: Bacteria > Campylobacterota > Campylobacteria > Campylobacterales > Sulfurovaceae > JAAXPZ01. The sequence goes on from JALVVQ010000160.1 coordinate 1,705, forward strand.
GAAAGGATCAAAAAAGATCCCAACTGGTCATAAATGACAGCGTAGGGAATGCCATCCTCACCAAAAAAAGCCTTGGTAAAGGGTACACCCAAAAAAGAGGTGTTTCCATAAGGGGCAACCATCAACAGTGCACCTGTCAATGACCTACTCCAGCCCAGTATTTTGGAGCACAACAGTATGATGCCCACAGAGAGAGTATAGAGCAGCCAGGCACTGCCAATAGGCAGAATGAAGCGGCTGTCTACCTTTAGATCCACCATGTAGACAAAGACCAGTGCAGGCAGAGAGATATAGATGACAAAGTGGTTGAACATTTCTGCCCAGCGCTCCTGCGTATCTGGGACCAGAAAGCGCTGTGCGCCATATCCCCCCAGCAAAAACAGCAGCAGCATCAGTACGGAGCCCATCTACACCTCTTTTTTGCAAAGTATAGCTATAATACGCTTATGGAAAACAGCATACATTTTACACTTAACCCCGATACAATAGAAAATCTCCAAGTCTATGCCGAAATGCTGGACAAAGATGTCAGTACTTTGATGGAAGAGGCATTGGATGCTTACTTTGCTGAGGTGCAGAAGCGTTTTTTGGAAAGAAATATCGCAGATGAAAATGCCATGACCAATCTGGATTATGATGAGTTTTGGGAGGGAGTGGAAGTCTAGGCCTTCTAGGCTTTCGATGCGATAATATCTCTGTACACTACCTGACTCGGTAGAGTACAGCATACATCAATGGTACATAGACAAGATTGAGCAGGGTGGCCCAGGCCACGCCGAATCCCAGTGCAATTGCCATAGGCTGTACGATGAGTGACTGTCCGCTGGCAAAAAACATGATGGTCATTAAGCCCAGTACGGTAGTGATAGAGGTCAGAAAAATAGGGCGCAGTCGCATCTGTGCTTTGGCTACTAGCGATGTATGTTCTTTTTCATTTTGGATAAAGTCCAG